>NZ_JAKUFY010000151.1:0-10176 GCF_022663675.1 Bacillus cereus group sp. BfR-BA-01355 | reverse complement strand
AAGAGCAAACTGTTGCAAGTTGAGGAGTTAAGGAAATAAATGTAAGGAAAGAAAGAAACAAAAATTTGTAAATATCTGTTACAATAAATTAAATATAATAGTAGTTAAGATTTTTATACTAAGAATTATTTTATTGTGATCCATGGTTTAGGGAGGAAAAGAAAGTGGATAACTTATTACAAATGTTTCGAGATGCATTGCTAATCTCTGAGCCAATTTATAAAACTAACGAGCTAGTATGGAATAAGTGGAATGCATACTTTAAAGATGTTGAAAATAATAATAATAAAGTACTCACATCACCCCATGCTTCTCCATCATTTACTGCATTAGTATCTTGGTTAGAGAAAAAGCAAGAGTCTGGAATTACATTATTACAAATTTATGCGAAAATTGACTCTTATAAAGAAGAAATATATAAAGAAATTGAAGTATTTATAGAAAAAGAATTTCAAAATGTAGTACATACAAATTCTTTAATATTAGAAAATGATCAAAATATAGATAAGCCAAATATTGTGAATCACGAGGATTATTACGAGGTAAATAACTCTGCTGTTTATTATAAATTAAGAGATGGGATTGCAAAGAATCAATTTGAAGAAGATGAAATAAGTAAGGTCTTACAATATCCCATTGAAACGAGGTCTTCTAATGGTGTAGCTCAACTTTCTTCACACAAAGATGAAGATTTAAGACTTACCAATATAGAAGAAGCAGCTCGATGGAATACCCTTGTAGATGACGTAATGAGTAATATGGATGATTTAACGGCAGATTGCTTAGATGCAATCACAATACAGTGGATTAATGAAGCAAAATCTCCAGATGATTTTATTGACTTTTCGTATGAACAAGTTTTAGAAATGTGCAACATTCCAAAAACAGTTGTTAAAAATAAAGAATACTATAGAGCGGAAGATAAAATTAAGATAGCAAAGAGAATTGCAGCTTTAGCAAGCATTTTTATCTATTTAAATGATGAGAATGAAGTCGTTGTATTAAATGACCGTGATGATGATGGGGAACGTTTAGAATTAAAGCGTGAAGTTATCAAAAGATTATTTGTATTAGATTCAGTTGTTTTATGGAGACATAGTGTTACTAACGAATACATGGGCATTGAATCTTGTCGTATTAAGCCGGGTAGCTTTTTAACCAATTATTTGTATGGATCAAATAATACAACAGCCCTATTATCTAAAAAAGCACTTGAATACAATAGTTATAGACACAAATATCATAAAAGGTTAATTCGATACTTAACATGGCAATGGAGAATTAGACAAATGTATTCATCATTGAAAAAGCCATATTCTATAGGTGGGGACAAAGGACTGCTAGCAGTAATGGATATCCCAAAAGATTGGAAGCCTAATCGTATTAGAGAACAGTTAGAAAATGTTCTAATGGATTTAGAAAATGAAAAAGTAATCTCTCATTGGGAGTATAGTGATCCACTGGATGAACAACAAATTGGGAAACGTAATTGGTTTAAAAATTATTACACCAACTTAGGAATAACGATTTTACCACCTGAAGAAATGCTACAGTCAATGGATAGGGTAATAGGAAAGAAGAGTATAGAGGAACCACAAGAGCAATTACCGGAAGTAACAGTTGTTAAAGAAATAAAGAAGACTGTAGAATCAGTCGAACAAATAGAGAAAAAGATCCGTGACCAAATACTGAAAGTACACAATGAAAAAAAGGTAAGCATTCGTGAAATAGCAGATGAAATTAGTATTTCTCCGTCTACATTATCTAGGTTTTGTAATTATAAAACAAAACGTTTATCTAAAAAAGCATTAGAAAAGCTAACGAAATGGTGTGAAAGACAAGAAATATTAGAAAAGATGTAACATAAACTAAATATTTATTTTAATAATAGTCAAATTAAAAATACACATACATTATGTATGTGTATTTTACTTATTACTACTAATAACAGTCTGAATTTTCTTTATTAATGGTGGTTTTGGAGGGCGAAGATCCTACTGGAAAGTCAATATAGTTATGCTGTTTAATCCACTGCAATTAAATTTCTTGTCTTATCGATATGGTTCAGTAACATTCGATATTCTTCTTCATACATAGTTATACGTTGTAGAAGAGATTGATTCTCTGTTTCTAAATCTTCAATTTGATTTTGTAACTTTGTCAATTCATTCACATCTTTATAATTTTGTAGAAAGAGAATAATATCATCTAATGTAATAGACAAAGAGTTTTTTTCTTTTTCTGATGGGGAGAGGGGAATGTTGTTTCCCATTTTTCGGTCTTGTTTTGCTTGTTGTATTTCTTCTTGGTATTGTTTTCTCACATATGAATTCCAACGAAATCCACAAGCTGCGGGTGTTCTAGCTAGTAGTTTCGCTACTTCTTTGAATGCAGCTAATTGTGTTCCACCGTTACGAATATTCTGAAGTACTGTTGATGCGAGAAGTAAATCGTTATCATCAGTCCAGGAATCTTGTCTTGAGATTACCACGTTTTAACCCCCCTTATATGTTCTATATTATATATATGCAATTACTCAAAATGATAGAAGTTCAACTTCTCTTGAAATAATTGGGAGTAAGTTGATAGAAGTATGTATGATTGTAAATGCAAAATTGCATTTAAGGTTGACTATTTCATAAAGGTGTAACTATAATAGTTACAGTTATGCAACTGAATTAATAAAATGGCTGGTATGAATTGGTTGTATTAATGATGTATAAACAAATATTAAAGAATGAATGGAGTTGAAAATATAGTCCTACATATAAAACGTTTATATAAAAAGAAATTAGGTAAAATACATTTTTTTATAAGTATATATTAATAAAAAGAGGTGCACGTTTTGAAAATTTTTAAGGGAATTCTAGTTTCTTCAATTGCATTAACAGCATTTAATGGGGTGGGTGGACTACTTCCAAGTGAAAAATCAGAAGTTGCCTATGCAGCTACCTACAATTATACAAATAAGCAATTGAATTCTACTGTACATAAGCAAGTTAATAAACAATTAATTTTGAAATTTAAAAATGAAGCGAATTTACCATATCAGGATGGAATAGAAAAATTTATTAAAGAAGAAAAACAAGATCCTGAATTAATTGAAATTTTAGCTGAATATCCAAATGTAACTATAAATCGACTTTTTAATTCTTTAAATCCTAAAGAAATTAAAAATCTTGGGAAAGAAATAAAAGATTCCGATCATATTTCTTCTAATTTGCTAAGCTATTATATTGTAGAAACTCAAGATGATATTGATGTACAAGCATTACTTACAAAAATTGAAAAATCATCTCTTGTTGAAACGGCGTATTTACAGGAAGAAGAGGCGCCACCAGCAGAGCGTTTGCCAAATTTATCTGTTAATCCATATGATGAGCCTAGACTTACAAGACAAGGTTACCTTGAACCAGCACCATTAGGAATTAATGCACCTTATGCCTGGAGCATAAAAGGTGGAGATGGAAAAGGAACTACTTTCGTAGATATGGAGTATGGGTGGTTATTTAGTCATGAGGATTTAGTGAATCAAAAGATTGAATTGATATCTGGACAGAATAAAAGCGAGCACCATGATCATGGTACCTCAGTCTTAGGCATTGTTTCGGCAGAGGATAATAACATAGGTGGAATTGGGATCGCACCGAAAGCTAAGGTAAAGGTTGTATCCCAGATTAGGGATAACGGAAATTATAATACAGCTGATGCTATTTTAAGTGCGGTTAACAATATGCAAGCTGGAGATATTCTTTTACTAGAGGCACAAGCAACTTACGATGGATATGGAGATAAGAACTATTTTCCTGTGGAAGTAAAACCAGACATATTTGATGCAATTCGTATGGGAACAAATAAGGGAATTATTATTATTGAAGCAGGTGCAAACGGCGGAAATGATTTGGATCAATTTAGAGACCGTAATGGTAAACAAGTTTTAAATCGTAATAGTCCTGATTTTAAAGATTCAGGAGCAATTATGGTTGGGGCAGCTTCTGCAAGGGTTCCTCATAAGCGTTCATATTTCTCTAATTACGGTAGTAGAGTGGATGTATATGGATGGGGGAATGCAGTAGATACTACAGATGCTAAACCAAGTGAATTTATAACAAATTTATATACATCTAGTTTTGCTGGAACATCTAGTGCATCACCTATTATTGCTGGTGCTGCAGCATCAATTCAAGGAATTGTAAAAAATAATCAGGGGAGAGTATATACACCAAGACAGCTTAGGGCTATTTTAAGTGATTCTAGCACCGGAACGAAATCTAATGATCCAACTTCTGATAAAATTGGTGTTTTACCTGACTTAAAAGCCATTTTATCTAAACTTGGTTTTTCACCAAACTTAAGTAATGATTCTTCCATTGCATTTCCTGAGGAACAAGAAATAAATAAAGGGAATAAGGGAAATGAAGGATCTACTATTACATTCCCAAAAGAAGACTCCGCTAATGGTGAAGGAGACTCTAGCTTTATTTTCCCAGAATAATTGTAGGATATCTTCTATTTAATATAAAGGAATTTCATATAACTAGTTGAGTATAATACTGGTGAGATAGGCTCTTATGTGTAATAGCATAAGAGCCTATCTGTTGTATTTTTAAATGAGAAATTTTGTTTTAAAGTAAAACTTTATTCTTTCTTAATGTAAGAATATATTATAGATCGTAAAAGTTTAAGAAAATAGCAAAATGATTGAAAAAATTTCCTTTTTTCTTTAGGAGAGTGAGAATTTAAAATAAAATCACCATGATGGAAAGATTACTTGCATATATGAAGCTATTGTAACAGAGCCTTTTAAAGTTACTTGACGATTACATTTGTAAAAATATCCTCTAATTTGTATTATATTATGCTAGGTTTTATTGCATAGTTTTTAAAAGTAAGCTAGAATAATTCTCAGTAAAATATTTTTAATATTCAAATAAGTTTTCAGGGAGCACATAATCTTTTTATCAAATTATTAAAATTTAATTTGTAAATTAGTAAGATTATATCGTTTTTTTTGAATTTTCATGTTGAATTATTAGATTATTAACAATATAATAATTCTTGTTCGAACAAAAAATTACTTATTTGGGGGAAAATAGAAATGAATAAAGAATTATTTGATTTAGATATTAATAAGAAAATGGAAACACCTACTGAAATGACTGCACAAACTGTGCCAACAACTATTTTTGTATCAAGAAGTGTTTGTAAAACATTAACTTGTATTTGTACTATTTCATGCTCTAATTGTAAGTAAGAAGAGTTATCTAATTCATTAGAATTTGGGAGCCTATAAAAGAGCCATTCTTTTATAGGCTTTAATAGTTTTTATATACATATCCGTAAAATATTTTTAATAGGTAAACAAATATTAAGAGAGCATATAATCTTTTTATCAAGTTATCAAGTTATCAAGTTATCAAAATTTAATTTATAAAGTAGTAACATTACATTTAGGATTTATTTTTTGAATATTTCAATCAATATTATCTCTATAGAACTTCAAAAAATTCAATAAAAATACTTTTAAAGGAAAAAAGTATGAATTTTATTATTTTCATGTTGGATTATTAGATTATTAACAATATAATAATATCTATATAACAAAAAATTACTTGTTTGGGAGAAAATGGAAATGAATAAAGAACTATTTGATTTAGATATTAATAAGAAAATGGAAGCATCTACTGAAATGACTGTACAAACTTGGGGAACGGTTGTTAAAGTATCAAAGGCTATTTGTAAAACAGGAACTTGTATTGGCACTATTTCATGCACTAATTGTAAGTAAGAAGAGTGATCTAATTCATTAGAATTTGGGAGCCTATAAAAGAGTCATTCTTTTATAGGCTTTAAAATTTAATTTATAAAGTAGTAACATTACATTCAGGGTTTATTTTTTGAATATTTCAATCAATATTATCTCTATAGAACTTCAAAAAAATTCAATAAAAAACCTTTTAAAGGAAAAAAAGTATAAATTTAATTATTTTTACGTTGAATTATTAGATTATTGATAATATAATGATTTTGTTTAGGTGAAAAAATACTTATTTAGGAGAAAATAGAAATGGATAAAGAACTATTTGATTTAGATATTAATAAGAAAATGGAAACACCTACTGAAATGACAGCACAAACTTGGACTAGTATTTTAAAGGTGTCAAGGGCTCCTTGTAAATCAGGAACTTGTCTTTGTACTACTTCATGCTCTAATTGTAAATAAGACTGGTAATCTAATTAATTAGGGTTTGGGAGCCTATAAAGTAGCCATTCTTTTATAGGCTTTAAAAGTTTTTATTTACATATCGGTAGCTTATTTTTAATAGCTAAATAAACATTAAGGAAGCATATAATCTTTTTATTGAGTTATTAAAATTTAATTTATAAAATAGTAACATTACATTTAGGGTTTGTTATTTGGATATTTCAATAAACATCATATTCCTCCCAAGGAAACTTCAAAAAAATTCAATAAAAAACCTTTTAAAGGAAAAAAAGTATAAATTTTATTATTTTTATGTTGAATTATTAGATTATTGGTAATATAATAATTCTTGTTCGAACAAAAAATTACTTATTTGGGGGAAATTAGAAATGAATAAAGAACTATTTGATTTAGATATTAATAAGAAAATGGAAACACCTACTGAAATGACAGCACAAACTTGGACAACTATTGTTAAAGTCTCAAAGGCTGTTTGTAAAACAGGAACTTGTATTTGTACTACTTCATGCTCTAATTGTAAGTAAGACTAGGGATCTAATTAATTAGAATTTGAGAGCCTATAAAAGAGCCATTCTTTTATAGGCTTTAAAGTTTATATATATCCGTAGAATATTTTTAATAGGTAAACCAATATTAAGAGAGCATATAATTTTTTTATCAAGTTATTAAAATTCAATTTATAAAGTAGTAACATTACATCCAACAATTATTTTTTTGAATATTTCAATCATTATTATCTCTATGGAACTTCAAAAAAATTCAATAAAAATCCTTTTAAAGGAAAAAAGTATAAATTTTATTATTTTTATGTTGAATTATTAGATTATTGGTAATATAATAATTCTTGTTCGAACAAAAAAATTACTTATTTGGGGGAAATTAGAAATGAATAAAGAACTATTTGATTTAGATATTAATAAGAAAATGGAAACACCTACTGAAATGACAGCACAAACTTGGACAACTATTGTTAAAGTCTCAAAGGCTGTTTGTAAAACAGGAACTTGTATTTGTACTACTTCATGCTCTAATTGTAAGTAAGACTAGGGATCTAATTAATTAGAATTTGAGAGCCTATAAAAGAGCCATTCTTTTATAGGCTTTAAAAGTTTTTATATACATATAAGAGTATTTACATGGATTTATAGGTAGGTGTTAATGTAGATGGATACAATCAGGGAAAAGTTAAGTAGTTACAAACCAAACATTTACTGTTGGAATACAAGTAGATTAAGTGAGCAATTCAAAACATATGATATCGAAATTGGTCATCCAAGTATAAAAATTGCTATTTTGGATAGTGGCTGTGATTATCTTCATTCAGAATTAAATGATAATATCCTTATTAATAAATCTAAATCAATGATCCCTTATGAAGAGAATATTGAAGATTACAATGGCCATGGGACAGCAGTAATTAGTTCTATTATAGGTAAGAAAAATGTTAAGGGAATTGCTCCTGCAGTAAGCATCCTTAGTTATAAAATTGTAGATAAGAATGGATATGGAGAATTAAGATGGACTATTAATGCTATTAAACTAGCTATTCAAGAAAATGTTCACATCATAAATATCAGTTATACATCTAATAAAATAGATGATATCGATATGATTTATGAATATAAAGAAGTTGTTAAGGAGGCAATTAATAAGGGGATTTATGTAATATGCGCTGCTGGAAATGAATGCAAAGAAATCAAGCAGGGTTCAGAAAACCTCCCGATATATTTAGCGGAGGGGATAGTTATAGCATCTACAGACTATAAAGGAGAACTGTCCTCTTTTAGTAATTATGGAGTAGGGATAGATTTCTCCATGCCATCAGGTGGATTTTCACAAGGTTTCCCTTCTCAGTATGGATTGGTGATTGTGGCAAAGCCGCGTTCAATGGCACGGTTACATTTGGAAGATCAATATCAAGTTCCGAAAGACTATACTCTTACTATGGGTACAAGCATATCGTCTGCGTTGTTTAGTGGAACCATCGCTTTGTTATTAAGTAGATACTATAGATTATATAAAAAGTTACCAAAGAGAAATGAAATTTTAAGTTTAGTTAAGTTAAGTGGTAAACAAATAAACAGGCATTATTCAATGGTTGAAGTGAATACGTATAGAGCTCTAAATGAGATTAAGTAAGGAGGAATTAATGTGAAGCATCAATTACTAAATACATATATGTACCGTAAACCCATTTTAACTTTAAAAGAGTATCAAGAGCTTTTTGATTCAAAAATATCAACTTTAGAATACGAAAATAAGATAAAAGAGATATTTTCAGATGATAAATTAAAATTAGCTATATATATATCAAGTCCTACTATGTATGAAGCTTTAAATAGGTTAGACAGTTTAGATGCTAAAAAAAAGAGAAACTTTTTACATGGTATTACCAAATTTCTAATAAGAATGTCTACAAGGCCAACTCCTTTCGGTCTCTTCGCTGGTATGGGAATTGAATCTATCAATAATAATGGAAAAGGATCATTCAATATAGATTCGTATTTTAGGTTAGATTTTTCCACAATATATAAAATCGTCGAAGTGCTAGAAAATCAGGATGAGATTTTGAAAAAAGCAAATATTAGATTTAATAATCTTCTTTACAAACATGGTAATAGGTTGAAATTACCATATCAAAGTAATGTACATAATAAGGACAATATAGATGAGCATATGAAAATTATGACTGTTAAAAATAGTCCAGTTTTAGATTATATACGTAAAATTACAAGGAATGATATCAATTTTGAACAACTTGTAGATAAAATTAATAAAGAGTTTAATACTGAAGATACTACATCTAAAGGTTATTTGAAAAAATTAATAGATAATGATATTTTGTTTTCTGATTTAAGACCAGCATTATCTTCTAATGATCCCTTTAAGTATCTCATTACTATCTTAGAAGAAAAGAATATTAATCATGAATTGTTAGATAATTTAAAACAAATTAATTTTTCATTAGATAAGTTTAATTTAACTAAAGAAGAAATTTCTGTTAAGGAATTAAGTAATTTTAAATCACTTTTAAAAACCTTTAAATTATGTGGAGAAAAAGACATAAGAGTAGATGCTAAGTTAACTAATAGCTCGGAGTTAGCTTTAGGAGATGAAGATATAACTAACTTAGAGGAATTAAGTAGAATAATGAGCTATCTAGGATGTATAAATCCACTTCAAGTTCTTAATTCGTATAGGGATTCTTTTATTGAGAAATATGGCCCTTATCAAGAAGTACCGATATTGGAACTTTTAGACGAAGATTTAGGTTTAGGAAAGCCTAATGATTACGTAACGAATGGAAACTCTCAACCACAAATAAGTGAAAACCTTAGAGCAGTTAGGAACTTAATTCAAAAATGGCAGACCGAAGCTCTTATTAATAATGAAAATATTATTCTTGATGAAGACAAAATTAAAGAAATTAAAAAACATATCAGTAGAAATGATATTGAAAAAGAAAATATTGATTTAGAACTCTATTTTAACTATTTTCAATGCAAAGGTGCAAACAAATTTTATTTAGTTCCTAATACAGGTTCTACTCAAATAGGTAACACCTATGGAAGATTTAAATATATGTTTAACAAAAATGAAATAAATCAATTAAAAGATTTTAATGAATTCATAGAAGATCAAGATAGTAATATAAAATTTGCAGACTTAAGGATAAATCCAGACAATAGCAGTTTAGCTAACATTATGAATTCACCTAGTGTATATAAGAGTGAAATAAATCTTTGTACTAATCCTAGTGAAAGTTGCTCTAATAATATTGATATAGAAAATTTAGTTGTTGGTATTAATAACAATAAATTTTACATAAGAGATTCCTCTTCTAATAATATTATTATACCTAAAATAAGTAATATGTTTAATTATGAAAATGCAAATCTTATATATCGATTTTTAGCTGATGTTGGTGCTCTATACAGTGGAATATGGGG
>NZ_JAKUFY010000150.1:0-10423 GCF_022663675.1 Bacillus cereus group sp. BfR-BA-01355 | reverse complement strand
ATGAACAACTGTTTCAGGGATTACAAGTTTCAAAAGGTTTGTTGCCGTTACACTTTGAATTTACAAAGGGAAATAATGGCGGATTTACACTTCATATAGATGGTCTAAATCGTGTACGAGTTATGGATATGTATAACAATGCACTTTACGATGGGAAATTATATCACTTACACATTGAAGATTGTATGCGACTTATTGAATTACAAAAGATGATAAGTCGTTCAAATAGTAATCAGTTTTATATTCCAGAAAGTAAGATGGAACATTTCGTCGGGAAAGTTGTACCAGGATTAATGAAGCTCGGAACTGTACACATTGATGAAGTAATATCGGATCGTGTTGAAACACCTTCGCTAAAAGCGAAATTGTATTTAGACCGCGTGAAAAATCGCTTATTAGCAGGTCTTGAATTTCACTATGGGAACGTCATGATTAATCCGCTAGAAGAGGATGGACAGCCGTCTGTTTTTAATCGTGATGAGAAAAAGGAAAAAGAGATTTTAGACATTATGAGTGAAAGTGCCTTTGCAAAAACAGAAGGCGGTTACTTTATGCATAATGAAGAAGCTGAGTATAACTTTTTATATCACGTCGTGCCAACATTAAAAGGTTTAGTTGATATTTATGCGACGACAGCAATTAAATTGCGAATTAGTAAAGGGGATGTAGTTCCTCTTATTAGAGTGAGAAGAAAAGAAAGAATTGATTGGTTGTCATTTCGTTTTGATATAAAAGGAATACCAGAAGCAGAAATTAAAGGTGTATTAGCGGCTCTTGAAGAGAAACGTAAATATTATCGATTGGCGAACGGTTCTTTTTTATCGCTAGAGAGTAAAGAGTTTAATGAAATTAATCAGTTTATAAAAGAATCAGGTATTCGGAAAGAATTTTTACATGGAGAAGAGGTAAATGTTCCGCTTATTCGGAGTGTAAAATGGATGAATGGACTTCATGAAGGCAATGTTTTAAGTGTGGATGATTCTGTTCAAGAGTTAGTAGAAAACATTCAAAATCCGAAAAAATTAAAGTTTGCTGTGCCAAATACTTTAAATGCAGAAATGAGAAAGTATCAAGTATATGGGTTCGAATGGATGAAAACACTTGCTTATTACCGTTTTGGCGGTATTTTGGCAGATGATATGGGACTTGGAAAAACGTTGCAAAGCATTGCTTTTATAGATTCTGTTTTGCCTGAGATTCGAGAAAAGAAGCTGCCTATATTAGTCGTTTCACCATCATCTCTTGTTTATAATTGGTTTAGTGAATTGAAAAAATTCGCCCCGCATATTAGAGCGGTTATTGCAGATGGAAACCAAGCAGAGCGCCGGAAGATTTTGAAAGATATAGCGGAATTTGATGTCATAATTACGTCATATCCATTACTGAGAAGAGATATAAGATTATATGCAAGACCATTTCATACACTATTTCTTGATGAAGCACAGGCGTTTAAAAACCCTACAACACAAACGGCAAGAGCTGTGAAAACAATTCAAGCTGAATACCGTTTCGGACTAACGGGGACACCTGTAGAAAATTCATTAGAAGAGCTATGGTCTATCTTCCATGTCGTTTTCCCGGAATTATTACCAGGAAGAAAAGAGTTCGGTGATTTAAGGCGTGAAGATATAGCGAAGCGAGTGAAACCATTCGTATTAAGACGGTTAAAAGGGGACGTATTAAATGAGTTGCCAGAGAAAATAGAGCACTTACAATCATCGGAGTTATTACCCGATCAAAAGAGTCTCTATGCTGCTTATTTAGCGAAGTTAAGGGAAGAAACGTTAAAGCATTTAGACAAAGACACGTTACGTAAAAATAAAATTAGAATTTTAGCTGGTTTAACGAGATTGCGACAAATTTGTTGTCATCCCGCTTTATTTGTTGATGATTACAAAGGAAGTTCAGCTAAATTTGAACAACTGTTAGAGATTCTAGAGGAATGTAGAAGTACAGGGAAGAGAATATTAATTTTTTCTCAATTTACGAAGATGCTTTCTATTATTGGTCGTGAGTTAAATCGACAAGCAATTCCATACTTTTATTTAGACGGGAGTACACCAGCGCAGGAACGTGTAGAGCTGTGCGATCGGTTTAACGAAGGAGAAGGAGAGCTATTTCTCATTTCTTTAAAAGCTGGTGGTACCGGACTTAATTTAACTGGTGCAGATACAGTAATATTATATGATTTATGGTGGAATCCAGCTGTTGAACAACAAGCGGCCGATAGAGCGTATCGAATGGGACAAAAAAATACAGTGCAAGTTATAAAGCTAGTAGCTCAGGGAACAATTGAGGAGAAAATGCATGAACTGCAAGAAAGTAAGAAAAATTTAATCGCTGAAGTGATTGAGCCGGGAGAAGAGAAATTGTCCTCAATCACAGAGGAAGAAATTCGAGATATTTTAATGATTTAATATAAAAAAGCTATGCCTTCAAATTTATGAGGGCATAGCTTTTTTGTTGTAATAATTATATTTTGTTTTGTACAAAGTAAAGAAATCAAATGTTATTTAAATTACTTCTTTGTACCTTTACTTTTGTATGGTTTGGCAGCTGCCTTTTTCTTTGCACTTGATTGCCAACGGTTCCATCCTTTACTTCCTGTACCTTGTCCTACACCTTTTTTCGGTTTTGCTTTCGTTTTACTCATATGATCACTCCGTTATATAAAAATCTTATTTGATAATAGTCAATGATTTAGAAAATACTCTTTATAAATGACTATGATTACTTTAAGTAAAAATAAACTGCTTGAATGCTATAGTATATCATGAAATTGCAAGTAAACTGAAAGGAATTATAAAGAAAATGAAAATAATAAGAAATACTGCGGATTCTATATTCCGAACGATCACATTAATTGTTGTGTATACGTTAGTTTCGATCAGTGAAACATTTTTTGGATTGACGAGGCAGAAAAAGTAAAGATGTTAAATTAACAACAATCAATAAAGCCGTAAAATAAAGAATTGAAAAACATTTTAAAACTTTTTGTTGACTTTCTTTATTTTTTGTATAGAATAATCATTAATAAAATGTTTCAGAGATGTGACAACAAAACGACTATGAAAGGACGAGTAGTAGTAGGACGTAGTTTAAGCGAGTCAGGGGTGGTGTGAGCCTGATACGAAGCCTATTATGAAGAACCTCCTGGAGTTGCTAACCGAAATCCTTTATAGGAAAGTAGACTTAGCCGGGAACTTCGCCGTTACAAGAAGAACAGTATCGAGATATTTCATCTCCGTACTGTATAAGTGAGCAACCTCTGTTGCTAATTTGGGTGGTACCGCGGAACCAAAGCCTTTCGTCCCAGTTTTTTGGGAAAGAAGGGCTTTTTTTGTTGGCTTCTTTTCACAACATCCAAACATTTTAGGAGGAAACCACCATGTATCAATCATTAATGACAGTAAGAGAGACTCAAATCGCAATTAAGGAAGTTAAAACATTTTTCGAGGACCAATTAGCAAAACGCCTTGAACTATTCCGCGTATCTGCACCATTATTCGTAACGAAAAAATCAGGATTAAACGATCACCTGAACGGTGTAGAACGCCCAATTGAATTTGATATGTTACATTCAGGAGAAGAATTAGAAATTGTTCATTCACTAGCGAAATGGAAACGATTTGCATTACATGAATACGGATACGAAGCTGGTGAAGGTTTATATACAAACATGAACGCGATTCGTCGTGATGAAGAACTTGATGCAACGCATTCCATTTACGTTGACCAATGGGATTGGGAAAAAATCGTTCAAAAAGAATGGCGTACTGTCGATTACTTACAAAAAACAGTACAAACAATTTATGGAATATTCAAAGATTTAGAAGATCACTTATTTGAAAAATATCCGTTCCTTGGAAAGTATTTACCAGAAGAGATTGTTTTCATTACTTCTCAAGAACTAGAAGATAAATATCCAGAATTAACACCGAAAGATCGTGAACATGCAATTGCGAAAGAACACGGTGCAGTCTTTATTATCGGAATTGGTGATGCACTTCGTTCAGGTGAAAAGCACGACGGACGCGCAGCTGATTATGACGATTGGAAATTAAACGGTGATATTTTATTCTGGCACCCAGTACTACAATCTTCATTTGAATTATCATCAATGGGAATTCGTGTTGATAGTAAATCACTTGATGAGCAGTTAACGAAAACTGGTGAAGACTTCAAACGTGAGTATGATTTCCATAAAGGTATATTAGAAGACGTACTACCATTAACAATCGGCGGTGGCATTGGACAATCAAGAATGTGCATGTACTTCTTACGTAAAGCACATATCGGTGAAGTTCAATCTTCTGTATGGCCTGACGATTTACGTGCAGCTTGTAAAAAAGAAAACATTCATCTGTTTTAATAGAAGTGAGGGAATAGCTTAAATATAGAGCTATTCCCTCTTTTTTATAAAACGTCACTGGCTTATTTATTACCGAGCTCTTCCGCTAAACCGATTAAAATTCCTTCGACTCCACGAATGTAGCAGAGACGATACGAGTTCTCGTATTGAACTACTTCGCCAACGAGCTCTGCACCATGCTTAGTGAGTCTGGATACCATTTCGTCAATGTCTTCAACGGTGAACATGACGCGTAGATAACCGAGGGCGTTTACAGGAGTATTTCGGTGATCTGATATAGTAGGTGGGGTGAGAAATCGCGAAAGTTCAATTCGGCTGTGGCCATCTGGAGTGACCATCATAGCAATCTCTACGCACTGAGAGCCGAGTCCAGTTACGCGACCAGCCCATTCACCTTCGACAGTGGCTCGCCCTTCGAGGTTCAAGCCAATCTCCTCGAAGAAAGAGATTGCGTTATCAAGGGATTCTACAACGATGCTGACATTGTCCATTCGTAGTAATTTGTTTTTTGCCATAGTCTTATCTCCTTATGTATAAAAGTTTATTATTTAATCATCCTCATAATTATACTACTAAGTAGTTACAAATTCCTTTCAGTCAAAAACACCTTGTCATAGTATATGAAAAGGTGACAAGGTGTTTTTTTTATATGTCATATAGCATCTTGTTAACGAACAGCATTTTATTTAATAGGAAGGAAGTAGGTTAATATGATTTTTTTATAAGCGTTACTGAAAATATCAAATTAGCTCATTTGCACTAAAGGCTCAATTTTCGCCATAAATGATTGATGCAACGCCTCAACACCTGTTACTAAATGAAGGCGGTCAATAACGACAGACACTTTAATTTCTGATGTACTTACCATTTTAATATGAATATTTTCTTCTTTTAAAGTAGTGAACATATTTGCAGCGACACCAGGGTTAGATACCATGCCAGATCCTACGATTGATACTTTTGCTAAGTGATTTTCATGTTCTACAGATTCGTAGTGAAGAGTTTCTTGATTTTGTTCCAAAACTTTTAAAGTTTCTCTTAAATCATTCGAGTGGATGGAGAAGGAGAGATGTACAGTTCCTTCATTTGTAATACTTTGAATGATGATATCTACATTAATGTGTGCTGCTGCTAATGTAGAGAAAACTGTTGAAAGCGAGCCTTGTTCTAGTCCTTTAATTGTGACACGTGTAATGTTATCCTCAAATGCAATACCTTTAACGATTGATTGTTGTTCCATGTTACATTCTCCTTTTACAATTGTTCCGTTTTCTTGTTCCATACTTGAGCGAACTTCTAAAACTACGTTATGATTTTTAGCAAACTCAACAGCGCGCGGGTGTAATACGCCAGCACCGAGATTAGCAAGCTCTAACATTTCGTCATAAGAAATTTCATCTAATTTGTAAGCATCTTTTACAACTCGTGGGTCCGTCGTATATACGCCTGTCACATCCGTATAAATATCACATTTTTTTGCTTTAAGTGCAGCGGCTAGTGCGACAGCAGTCGTATCAGAACCACCACGGCCAAGCGTTGTAATTTCATTTTCTACACTTATACCTTGGAAACCAGCTACGATAACAATCGTGCCTTCAGCAAGATAAGATTGAATACGATTTGTATGAATGTCAGTAATCCGTGCACTACTATGTACAGATTCTGTCGTAATACCAGCTTGCCATCCTGTTAATGAAATTGCATGATAGCCTTTTGCTTGCAGTGCCATTGTTAATAATGAAATAGTTACTTGTTCTCCTGTAGATAGAAGCATATCCATTTCACGTTTACTTGGATTTTCTGTAATAGCGTTAGCGAGTGCGACAAGTTGATCCGTACTTTTTCCCATTGCTGAAACGACAGAGACAACGCTATGACCTCGTTCATATTCTTCAATAATTAAATTTGCTACATGTTGAATGCGTTCGACGCTTCCGACAGAAGTGCCACCAAATTTTTGAACAATTGTTTCCATTGCAAATTCCTTCTTTCGTCTATTTTTAAGAATAGATTAGGAAATATATAAATCCCAATACTCCTGTAGTTACCAGAAAGACAAACAAAAAACACCATCTCAAATAAGTGAGGATGGTGCTGTTACAGGAAAAGGGAAACAGAAAACGGAGCTAATAAAAAAACCGCCAAAAAAGGAATATCATAAAAAATGATATCTCTTTTTTGTAGATAGCTCTTCATACGTACACGTCTGTACATATGACAGTTCTGTTTCTATTCGAAAACAGCCCCAATTGATAAATGCAGAGAAATTTATCAATTTCGGCAATACTTCCTTTCATCTAAGTTCATAGACATCTCTGTGTCTCCATTAGAATACTCATAAGTATCGCAACCTCTATCTCACGTTTTAGGCGAGAGTGTTTGATTTATGAAGTTATTGGTAACATTTGTTTTATAATAATTTAAATTTTTCGGGGAATCAAGTGTTTTACATATATTTTAAAAATTCTTTCTTTTTCCAGAAAAGTTTGTGAAAAATGTAGCAAAATAAATTCATTGCATGTACATTAAACTTATAGTGCATAGGAGGTGGGAGAATGAAAAGGAAACAGCCTATTTATGTTGCGACAAAAATGAACACGACGATGGAAAAATTATGGAGATATACGCAAGAACCAGATATACATACAGAGTGGGATGCTCGCTTTACTGAAATTTCGTATTTAGAGAAAAAAGAAGGAGAACCACAGAAGTTTTTGTATAAAACAAAGATTGGATTTGGGCTTGAAATAGCTGGAGAAGGGGAATCAATAGGTGAAATAAGAAAAGAAACTGGTGAAAGAATTTCCTCTTTAAAATTTTGGACGGATAATACATTATCTCTTATTCAAATAGGACGTGGTTATTGGAAGTATACGCCGAATAAAGAATACATCCATTTTGAGACACAATATGATTATGATACAAGATTTGGTCGTATAGGAAATGTAATAGATTCCTATATTTTTCGTCCGTTATTAGGTTGGGCGACCGCTTGGAGTTTTGATGCCTTAAAATTATGGTTAGAAAAGGGGCTTCATCCTAGGTTACTAATTAGAAGAACAATGACGTATTGGCTCGTATGCTTTTTATTTGCTTTTGTATGGATATATCAAGGGATAGTGCCGAAACTACTGTTTACTCATTCAGAAGAAGTAAAGATGCTTTCTGTATTAATTGGTTCAAATGAAAGTAGTGTATATATACTTAAAATAATTGGGGTGTTAGAAATAATTTTCGGTGTCGTATGGCTGTTGCCAATAACAAAACGAAAATTATTTATACTGCATATTATTGTATTACTAGTTTTAACGTTAGCGGCAGGATTTACGAATATCGCAAGCTTTACAGGGCCGTTTAATCCGATTACATTAAATGTTCTTCTAATGGGGTTATCAATTGTCGGTTATATAAATAGTTTCGATTTACCAAGCGCGAAAAATTGCAAGAGGGCGAGAAAGGGATAAGTGTATGGCTAATATGTATGAACGATTATTAGGGGATACCTATAAAAATCTTCATCCTGAATTGCAGAAGCGTTATGCCATTACAGAAGAGAATAGTTTTACAGGGGAAGGAAAGATGGATGAAATTTACGGTGGCTCTTTTTTCGTGAAATTTATATTGAAAATTGCATCGAAGTTTCGAATGTTTTTCTCGGAACGAGGAGAGGAAATTCCATTTACGATACAAAACATAGCTGAGCGAGATGAATATGGACAAGAATTAGTAAGGTGGAACCGTACTTTTTATTTTCATAATAAGAAAAGATATTTTAACGCAGTTATGCAATTGGATGAAAACGAAAATGAAATTGTAGATTATTTTGGCGAACCACATTTACTCGTTTCTACACTACATTTTCATATCGATGAGTTAGGGGCAATGCATATTGCTTCAAAGAAACAATGGTTTTATATGTTTGGAAGAAAAATTCCGTTGCCAAAATTCTTGTATGGTGAAGCAAAAATTGTTGAAAGTTATGATGCAACACTACAGTGTTTTCGAATTCATGTACAAGTACGAAACCCGTTAATTGGCTCGCTTTTTTCATATAAGGGAACATTTGTGGAAAGGAAATAAACGATATGAAAAATATAATATTTGGGCTTGCTGGTTATGTTGTTTTTCTATTATGTGAGCGGTCGAATATAAATCCTGTTGAAGCAATTATATTATTATCTGTTTTATTATTTATACCAATGTCACTTTGTATTATTGATAAAAGAAAAAGAGATGGATCGTATTTATTATTTTATAAATTCGTATCGTTTTTATATCCAATTGCAGCAATTTGTGCAATGCTAGCTTTCGTCACAAATCACTATGTATTTGCGCTAGTTTGGTTTGTATATACAGGAATTGTTGCGTTATTTGGTGTAAGTAGATTGCTAGAAAGAGGATGGAAGCCGTTAGAAGAGACCGCCATAGATAGTGCGTTTATTTATTTGTTTTTAGGTGGTTTTTGGTTTTTTGCTTCAGTAGCAAAACTTTCAATTATGCAGTTTAGCTCTGACATTGTTTTACTCACAGCTGCACATTTTCATTATTCGGCGTTTCTATTGCCATTATCAGCTGGTTTAATAGGGAGAAAAAGAGAAAAGAGAAGTAAAGTATATGATGTTATTATGTTTATCATCATGATTTCACCTATGACAGTCGCAATAGGAATTACATACTCGAGAATATTTGAATTTTTTGCAGTGTTTCTATATTTATGTGCGATTTATGGGTATGGATTTTACGTTTGGAGAGCAAAATTTAATGCTATCAGTGCAAAGATTCTTCTAATCGTTTCGTCTAGTACACTCATGGTTACAATTATGTTCTCACTTATATACTCATACGGGAATTTGAAGCATGTAATGACGATTACAATTGCTCAAATGGTTTGGATTCATGGTGTTGTCAATGGAATTGGAGTAGCGTTACCGGCATTTGTCGGCTGGATGATCGAAAAGAGTGTTCCGAATTATAAATACTATGGGAAACCAATGAGTAAATTAAGAGGAAGTGTGGCAATTGGTGAGGCTTTTTTATATAGCGGCAATTTAGTAGGCAGTAAGGAATACAACGGTTTAGTTGATCAAATAACTGATTTTCATAGTGAGTCATTTGACGTGACGAAGGTACCTTTAAGTATTATTCGTTTTTATGAAAATACAACAGAGTATGAGTTGCAATCAAATATTAAATGGGCTCGTTGGTTCCGCCCATTTGCATTTTGTTATGAGAAAATGAGTAAGCGTGTGGGACAAATACATTTAGGGATGGGCGGCAATTGGGAAACGATGCATGGCTCTATCATTAATGTAATAGATGAGAAAGATGGAAGAGAGAATGTAAGGGCTTGGCTAAGGAAAAATGAAGCAGGTGAATCTATTTTTGTAGCTCTTTATTCAAAGCATACAAATAAGAATGAGACATATATGAATATCGCCTTACCTTTACCTTATTCGAATATGACTGGTATTTTGAAAATATATAATGATAGTCATGATTTAATCATTACTAGTAAGTTAAGAGAAAATGGTCAGGGAGATGAGGGTATTTATTTACATACTCGGTTCTTAACAATCCGTTTACCGTTAGCAGAGACTTTCGTCATTACAGAGGATAAGGATAAAATGTTAACAGCTCATCATAGCATGTGGATATTTGGACTTAAATTTTTACATATTCATTATAAGATTGAAAAAATTACTTAGTAGTAAGAAAGGCTTGGACAGGTTTCCAAGCTTTTTTTATGTATGGGTAATTGTCATAGAAATTTGTTTATTTAGCTCATTATCCCAAACACGTTGAATTTCAAAAGTGCCTGTTTCAAAAAATAATGGGAATCTCTCTTTAAACCAATCTTGCATAGGAAGATGTAGTGCTGTATCGATTGGTATCCATAATAATTCGCCCTCAGGAGGGTTTAAAAGAAGTTCACCTTCAAATGAGTCTGTCCAGTAGTTAAATACCATGTACCGAACATTACCTTTCGGATTTACATATTCATCTAATCCTTTAAAAGTTAAATTCGAAACAAGTAATCCAGTTTCCTCTTTT
>NZ_JAKUFY010000149.1:0-10786 GCF_022663675.1 Bacillus cereus group sp. BfR-BA-01355 | reverse complement strand
AAGAAAGTAGAAGAACAGAAGAAAGCAGAAGAACAGAAGAAAGTAGAGGAACAGAAGAAAATAGAAGAGCAAAAGAAAGTAGAAGAGCAAAAGAAAGCAGAAGAACAGAAAAAAGCGGAGTAACTGCTGTAGTGAAACGGCTGGAAAACAAGAATGTGGTGCAAGAGATAATGAACGAATAAGCAAAACTAGTAATATTTATATGAGTGTGAGGGAACGTTAGCCCTCACCTCTTTGTTTTTCTTTTTTCTTATAGTATTAAATGCATTTGAGTGTGAAAAAAGTTATAAATCATCATTCTTTTTTTCTGAAAAATCTAAATAATATTGAGAAATAAAAATAACTGAAAATATTAATAAATATGTGTTGTGTTTATATAGGGTTGTTCGTTATAATGAACATAAGGTTTTTAAAAAAGAACACATATTAGCTAAGCTAATATAGTTTTCTTTACATCTCTTATTGAAAAATAAGTGATAAAAATATAAAAAAAAGCTAGGGGGAATTGATTGTGAGTCTGAAAAAGAAATTAGGTATGGGAGTTGCATCAGCAGCATTGGGGTTAGCTTTAATTGGTGGAGGAACATTTGCATTCTTTAGCGATAAAGAAGTATCAAACAATACATTTGCAGCTGGGACGTTAGACCTTACATTAAACCCTAAGACGCTTGTAGATATTAAAGATTTAAAACCAGGGGATTCTGTTAAGAAAGAGTTCTTATTACAAAACAGCGGTTCGTTAACTATTAAAGACGTTAAATTAGCAACAAAGTATACTGTTAAAGATGCAAAAGGTGATAATGCTGGTGAAGACTTTGGTAAGCACGTTAAAGTAAAATTCCTTTGGAACTGGGATAAACAAAGTGAGCCTGTATACGAAACAACTTTAGCAGACTTACAAAAAGTTGATCCAGATCTTTTAGCTAAAGACATCTTTGCTCCTGAGTGGGGAGAAAAGGGTGGATTAGCAGCTGGTACAGAGGATTATCTATGGGTACAATTTGAATTTGTAGATGATGGAAAAGACCAGAATATCTTCCAAGGTGATACATTGAATTTAGAATGGACATTCAATGCTAACCAAGAAGCTGGGGAAGAAAAATAATAAAAAAGCGGGTATTCCCGCTTTTTTTTATAAAGAAAAAGAAGTGCTGGTTGTAAGCACTTCTTTCTATTATTATTTTTGATTTTGCTTCCACTTTGTAAATTCAAGAAATTCACGAAATTGTTCTTTGGAGACACCAGAGTTCATTGCATCTTTAACGAGTTGTGTCCATTCGGAGTCTAGGTTAGTTGCCTTTGTTGTTTCATCATGAAGTAAAGTATCAACTGGAATTTGTAGAACTGCTGCGATCTTTTCAAGAAACTGAATGGAAGGGTTTTTTTGTAAATTTCGTTCTATAGAACTAATGTAAGATTTAGCAACGCCAGCTTTTTCGGCAAGTTCAGTTAATGAAATACCTTTTTGTAAACGAAGGCGTTTTATACGTTCTCCAATCATATTTGCGCACCTTTCTATCAATATGTAGTTGTCTTATGATGTCATTATTATAACATAAACTTCGTTAAAAAGAACAAACCTATTGAGCCTGACTGGATGGCTTCATACGTTGGAAAAATTGCTCGATGTCTTGCATGGCGATACCAGCATCTAGAGCTTCAAGTATTAAATCAATCCATTCTTGATCCAGTGCGTCTGTCTTATCTTTGTACAAATGTAATTCCTCCCTAATTATCGGTCATAATTGCTGCTACAGAATACATGATAATGCAATCGGACTTTGTGTTTTATATAGTGAATTATCAAATACTTTGTAGATGAAACAAAGATAAAATCCCCATTAAACTCCCTCTATGGAAATTATAAATTGTTCGATAAAAACTTTCAATATTTTCAGAAAACATTGTTGAATTGTGATATATCCGTATGTTAACTATGAAATTTTTACAAATATATTAAAAACATTACATAATATGACTAAATATTGAAAAAATATTGAATTTTTAATAAAATTTAATTTGTAATACATATTATTTATTAGGGGAGGAAATAAGGGATGAACAAGAAACCGTTCAAAGTTTTGTCATCAATCGCTTTGACAGCTGTATTAGGCCTTTCATTCGGAGCTGGCACTCAATCGGCATATGCTGAAACACCTGTGAATAAAACAGCTACGAGCCCAGTGGATGATCATTTAATTCCAGAAGAGCGTTTAGCAGATGCACTGAAAAAACGTGGGGTAATTGATTCTTCAGCTTCAGAGAAAGAAACAAAGAAAGCTGTTGAAAAGTATGTAGAGGACAAAAAGGGTGAAAATCCTGGGAAAGAAGCAACAAATGGGGATCAACTTACGAAAGAAGCATCTGACTTTTTAAAGAAAGTGAAAGATGCGAAAGCAGATACGAAAGAAAAACTAAATCAGCCAGCAACAGGGACACCTGCAGCGACAGGACCAGTTAAAGGCGGACTAAATGGTAAAGTACCAACTTCTCCAGCAAAACAAAAAGCATATAACGGCGATGTCCGTAAAGATAAGGTACTTGTTTTACTTGTAGAGTACGCTGATTTTAAACATAACAACATCGATAAAGAACCTGGTTATATGTATTCGGAAGACTTTAACAAAGAACACTATGAAAAAATGTTATTCGGTGATGAGCCATTCGCGTTAGAGGATGGAAGCAAAATCGAAACATTTAAACAATATTACGAAGAGCAATCCGGTGGTAGTTACACAGTGGACGGAACAGTTACAAAATGGTTAACAGTTCCTGGTAAAGCTGCTGATTATGGTGCAGATGCTGCTACAGGTCATGATAATAAAGGACCAAAAGGACCACGTGATCTAGTAAAAGATGCATTAAAAGCAGCTGTAGATAGCGGTCTTGATTTATCACAGTTTGATCAGTTCGATCAATACGATGTAAATGGTGATGGAAATCAAAATCAACCAGACGGTTTAATCGATCACTTAATGATTATTCATGCGGGTGTTGGACAAGAAGCTGGCGGTGGTAAATTAGGTGATGATGCAATTTGGTCACATCGCTGGACAGTTGGACCAAAACCATTCGCAATTGAAGGCACACAAGCGAAAGTTCCATATTGGGGCGGAAAGATGGCAGCATTCGACTACACAATTGAACCAGAAGATGGCGCAGTTGGTGTATTCGCGCATGAATATGGCCATGATTTAGGTTTACCAGATGAGTATGATACAGACTATACGGGTCATGGTGAGCCAATTCAAGCTTGGTCTGTTATGAGTGGCGGCAGCTGGGCTGGTAAAATCGCTGGAACAACACCAACGAGTTTCTCACCACAAAATAAAGAGTTTTTCCAAAAAACAATTGGTGGTAACTGGGCAAATATCGTAGAAGTAGATTACGAGAAATTAAATAAAGGTA
This sequence comes from Bacillus cereus group sp. BfR-BA-01355, assembly GCF_022663675.1. Lineage (NCBI taxonomy): Bacteria > Bacillati > Bacillota > Bacilli > Caryophanales > Bacillaceae > Bacillus > Bacillus cereus group sp. BfR-BA-01355. The sequence continues at coordinate 7,378 of NZ_JAKUFY010000149.1, read as the reverse complement.
TCGGTCTAGCAACATATTTAGACCAAAGTGTTACGAAATCTAACCGTCCAGGTATGATTCGTGTTAACTTACCAGATAAAGATGTAAAAACAATTGCACCAGCATTTGGTAAGCAGTATTACTACAGCACAAAAGGTGATAATCTTCATACAACGTTAGAAACACCACTGTTCGATTTAACGAATGCAACGAATGCGAAATTTGATTTCAAATCGTTATATGAAATCGAAGCAGAGTATGATTTCCTTGAAGTACATGCTGTAACAGAAGATGGTCAAAAAACGTTAATTGAAAGACTTGGCGAGAAAGCAAATAGTGGAAATGCAGATTCGACAAATGGAAAATGGATTGACAAATCATATGATTTAAGTCAATTCAAAGGTAAAAAAGTAAAATTAACGTTTGAGTACATTACGGATGGTGGTTTAGCATTAAATGGTTTCCTACTTGATAATGCGTCATTAACAGTAGATGGTAAAGTTACATTCTCAGATGATGCTGAAGGTACACCACAATTAAAATTAGATGGTTTCGTTGTATCTAGCGGAACAGAGAAGAAAAAACATAACTACTACGTAGAGTGGAGAAACCATACTGGATCAGATAGCGCATTGAAATTTGCTCGCGGTCCAGAATATAACTCAGGTATGGTTGTATGGTATGCAGACTCAGCTTACGCAGATAACTGGGTTGGTTTACATCCAGGACATGGTTTCCTTGGTGTAGTTGATTCTCATCCAGAAGCAATTGTAGGAACTTTAAATGGTAAACCAACAATTGATAGTAGTACACGATTCCAAATCGCTGATGCGGCATTCTCATTCGATAAAACGCCAGCTTGGAAAGTTGTATCTCCAACGCGTGGAACGTATACGTATGATGGCTTAGCGGGTGTAGCGAAGTTTGATGATTCGAAAACGTATATTAATCAACAGATTCCAGATGCAGGACGTATTTTACCGAAGCTTGGTCTGAAGTTTGAAGTAGTAGGACAAGCTGATGATAATTCTGCAGGTGCTGTTCGTTTATATCGTTAATACTGTGAAACTACCGAGAGATTTTCTTTCGGTAGTTTTTTTGTGAGCAATGAATTTTATATAGTTGAAAAAGTCATATATAATGTAACTTTAAGAATAGAAATTTATTATATATGAAGTCTATATAAATAATGAAAGAACTGGATAAAAATAGTGGGAGAAGGTGAGTGAATGAGTATTTCCTCTATTGTAAGTAGGCAAAAGGAATATTTTTTAAAAGGGCATACGAGAAGCATCGAAATGAGAAAGAATAATTTGAAGAGGCTTTATGAAGGCATTCAGCGTTTTGAAGAAGAAATATTTCAGGCATTGAAATTAGATTTAAATAAGTCAGTTCACGAGTCGTTTACAACGGAAGTTGGATATGTATTAAAAGAAATTTCTTTTCAATTGAAACATATGTCATCGTGGAGTAAACCAAAGCGAGTTCGAACAGCACTGACTCATTTTGGATCAAAAGGAAAAGTAGTGCCAGAACCGTATGGTGTTACGCTTATTATTGCACCGTGGAACTATCCGTTCCAATTAGCAATTGCACCACTTGTAGGAGCACTGGCAGCTGGAAATACAATCGTTTTAAAGCCGTCAGAGTTAACGCCAAGCGTTTCAAAAGTGCTTAAGAGAATGTTAGGTGAGTTATTCCCAGAAGAGCTTGTAGCGGTAGTAGAAGGTGGCGTTGAAGAGAGTACATCTTTGCTGAGGGAACCGATTGATTATATTTTCTTTACTGGTAGTGTTGGCGTTGGAAAAGTTGTAATGGAAGCAGCAGCGAAACAGTTGACGCCGCTTACGTTAGAACTTGGCGGGAAAAGTCCTTGTATTGTACATAAAGATGCAAAGATAGAGATGACAGCAAGAAGAATTGTTTGGGGTAAGTTTTTAAATGCAGGGCAGACGTGTGTAGCGCCTGATTATATGTACGTGCATTCTTCCGTGAAAGAAAAGCTAATTGAAGCAATGCGACATGAAATTACAGAGCAGTATAGTAAAGAACCTTTGCAAAATGAAAATTACGTGCGTATTGTAAGTGAGCGTCATTTTGAACGATTATGTCGATTTTTACAAGATGGTCAAGTCGTAATTGGTGGAAACTATAAGAAAGATACATTACATATTGAGCCGACAGTACTAGCGGATACTACATGGCAAGATGCTGTTATGGAAGATGAAATTTTTGGCCCGATTTTACCAATCATAGAGTACGACAATATAGAAGATGTAATTGGCACAATTCAGCAACATCCGAAGCCGTTAGCGTTATATGTATTTTCTGAAGATAAAGAAGTACAAAAGAAAGTGACGAGTAATATTTCATATGGTGGAGGCTGTATTAATGATGTTGTCTATCATCTTGCCACGCCATATTTACCTTTTGGGGGTGTTGGAAGTAGTGGATTAGGGGGTTATCATGGGAAAGAAAGTTTTCGGACTTTTTCACATTATAAAAGCATTTTAGCCCAATCTACAGCATTCGACATGAAAATTCGTTACTCTTCTACAAAAAGTGCTTTAAAATTCATACGAAAGTTGTTAAAATGATGATGGTGTTTATCAGTAGGCGCAGCCGTATGATAATAGCCCCTTCGCAATGGAAGGGGTTTTTCTGTTCGACGTTATGTATCATGCGAAAATGAATCAAACATACTACATAAAGAATAGAAACGAACGCTTGCTAAATAACCATTTTTGTTTGGATCGAAACAAAAAATAGTCTATAGAACATAAATATTTATTCATGAATATAAAAATTTAAAATTTAAGGTAGATAGGACGGGAAAATGAAAAAGATTATTAAAGTTGAAGCAGTTGAAAAACATTTTGGAAATCAAGTGATTATCCCACCTCTTTCTTTAGATATTAAAGAGGGAGAGTTTTTAACAATTTTAGGGCCGAGTGGCTGCGGGAAAACGACTTTACTTCGTATGATCGCAGGATTTGAAACTCCAACTAAAGGGAATCTTTTATTAGATGATGAAAGAATTAACGATTTACCGCCATATAAGCGTCATATGAACCTAGTGTTCCAACATTACGCACTATTCCCACATATGACAGTGGAGAAGAATATTTGTTTTGGTATGAAAATGCAGAAAGTATCAGCAGCAGAGCAGAAAGAGCGTGCTGAAGAGGCAATGCGTTTAACGCAGTTACTTGAGTTCCGTAATCGTAAACCTGCGAAGCTTTCTGGTGGACAACAGCAGCGTGTTGCAATTGCAAGAGCAATTGTAAATAATCCGCGTGTATTACTATTAGATGAGCCACTTGGAGCGCTTGACTTTAAGTTACGAAAAGACTTGCAACGTGAATTGAAAAACTTACAACGTAATTTAGGAATTACGTTCATATACGTAACGCACGATCAAGAAGAAGCAATGAGCATGAGCGATCGTATCGTGGTTATGAATAAAGGACATATCGAACAAATCGGAACGCCGAAAGAAATTTATAATAAGCCGAAAACGTTGTTCGTTGCGACATTCATCGGTGAAAATAATATTGTGAAAAACGGGGAAGGCTATGTAGCAATTCGCCCTGAAAATGTAAAAGTACGTTCGGTTGAAGAACCAATTTTAAAAGAATACCATCTTGGACATATTGAAGATATAGAGTTTGTCGGAAATATGGAGAAGCTTTATGTACGTGATGAGAAAACATCAGAATTACTAATGGCATATCAAACTGCTGAAGAGGCAGCGCAGTGGAGCATTGGAGATAATGTATATGTAGGCTGGGAGCAAGAGGACGAGGTGACCTTAAATTGAAAAAAGGGAAATTACTCGCACTACCTACAGTCGCGTGGTTATTAATTTTCTTCCTAATCCCGCTCGTATTCGTATTAGGATTCGCCTTCATGCAGCGCGGAGCTTACGGGACAGTAGAAATGCAATTTACGCTGGAGAATATATCCCGTGTGTTTGATCCATTGTACTTAGGGACATTATGGGAAACTGTTAAAATCGCAGTTATTACTACAGTAATATGTTTATTAATTGGTTATCCATTTGCGTATACAATTACAATTGTTGACCGCAAATATCGTTCTATTCTTTTATTATTGGCAACGATCCCGTTTTGGATTAACTTTCTTGTTCGTTCATACGCATGGATTGTTATTTTACGTTCACAAGGCCTTGTGAATACGTTGTTATTAAAGCTTGGTATTATTAGTGAACCGTTAAATTTATTATATAATACTCCTTCTGTAATACTCGGAATGGTCTATTCTTTATTACCATTTATGATCTTACCAGTGTATGCAGCAATTGAGCAGCTAGATAAGCGTAAGCTAGAAGCGGCTTATGATTTAGGAGCAACACCAATAAAGGCATTTTGGAATATAACAGTGCCGATGACAATGTCAGGAATTGCGACTGGTTCTATTTTAGTATTCGTTTCTTCTATCGGAATGTTTGTTGTATCAGACGTGATGGGCGGATCGAAAGTAGCATTAATCGGAAACGTTATTCAAAACCAATTCTTAGGTGCACGTGACTGGCCGTTTGGATCTGCGTTATCGATTATCGTTGTTCTATTCTCTGTTCTGTTAATTTACTTATATTATCGTGCAACGAAAGTATATAAATATAATGAGAACGGAGGGGAATAGGCAAAGATGAAGAAGTTTTTAGTTTCTTATTCTTGGTTAATTTTGTTATTCTTGTATTTTCCAATGATGGTTTTAATGGTCTATTCTTTCAACGACTCTCGCATTAATGCGGAGTGGGAAGGTTTTACATTCCATTGGTATACAGATTTATTTCAAAAACAAGATGTTATTGATGCATTTGTAAATAGTATTACGATTGCAGTTATAACAACGATTGTGACAACGGTACTTGGCGTATTCTTTGCGATTGCTTTACATCGTTATAAATATCGTTTCGAAGGGGCTATTAATGGCCTTGTATATTTACCAATTTTAATTCCTGATATTTTAATGGGATTATCTTTACTAATTCTTTTCAGTCAGTTAGGAATGGAACTTGGACAAACAACGATTATTATTGCACATATTACATTTAGTATTTCGTTTGTTGTTGTTATTTTAGCTGCGCGTCTTTCAAGTATGGGACGTGACTTAGAAGAAGCTGCAAATGATTTAGGAGCAACGCCTTGGCAAACGTTTCGTTATGTAACGTTCCCAGCAATTGCACCGGGAGTTATTTCGGCAGCATTATTAACATTCACATTATCAATTGATGATTTTGTAATTAGTTTCTTCGTATCAGGACCAGGATCAACAACATTGCCATTATACATTTACAGTATGGTTAAGCGCGGAGTATCACCAGAAATTAATGCTCTTTCTACAATTTTAATTGTTGCTATCGTAGGATTAATGGTTCTATCTGAAATCTTCCGTAACAAAGGTGCAGATGGTGAAGAAAACTCTGGAGGACACCTTCCTTTATAATACGAACGATATAGAAAGTACGAGGGGGTAATAAACCGATGAAATTAATGAAAAGAATAGCTGGCGCAGCAATTAGCTTTAGCCTTGTTGCTGGTGTACTTGCTGGTTGTGGTGAAAAAAAAGAAGAATTAAATATTTATAGCTGGGCTGACAATTTTGATGAGCAAGTGCTAAGAGATTTTGAAAAGAAATATAATGTGAAAATTAACTATGATAAGTACGCAAGTAACGAAGAAATGCTTGCGAAATTACAAGCTGGTGGCGCAAAGTATGATTTAATTCAGCCATCTGATTACATGGTTAAAACAATGGCGAAAATGGATTTATTAGCGCCGTTAGATAAAAAGAATATCCCAAATATCGAAAACATGGTTTCTAATTTCAAAACACCGGCGTTTGATCCAGAGAATAAATATTCTTTAGTGTACACTTGGGGTGTAACAGGGATTGCATACAATAAAAAGTATGTGAAAGAAGCACCTACAAGCTGGGCTGACTTATGGAATGAGAAATATAAAGGGCATGTAACGTTACTAAACGATTCTCGTGAAGTATTAGGAATGGGTCTTAAGAAGCACGGTTTCTCAAACAGTACGAAAGAAGATGCAGAGTTAAAGACAGCAGCAGATGATTTAAAGAAGCTGCTTCCAAACTTATTAGCATTTGATACAGACAACATTAAACAAAAATTCATTACAGAAGATGCTTGGATCGGAACAGTTTGGTCTGGAGATGCAGCATTTATCGCAAAAGATAATAAAGATGTAGAATACGTTGTACCAAAAGAAGGCGGCACAATTTGGGCTGATACGTTAGCAATTCCAAAAGGTGCAAAACATAAAGAGCTTGCTGAGAAATTTATGAACTACTTACTAGATGAAAAAGTAAGTGTGAAAAACTACGAGTCAATTGGTTACAGTAATCCAAATGAAAAAGCTCAACCTCTTCATAGTAAAGAATACCGTGATAATCACATGATTTTCTTAACGAAAGAAGAGTTAGATCGTACAGAATGGCTTGTTGATGTAGATGATAAGTTAAAAGACTATGATCGTTACTGGACGGAGCTAAAAACAAAAGGTAAATAAGTAAGGAAATGCGGTTTCTAAAGTAGAAATCGCATTTTTTCATAGTAGGAGGAAATCGTTTGAAGAAGAAGTTACATCAATATGAGATAATGTGTATTGCTTTATTATTTGCTGTATTTGGTATTGTTGCTTGGCGCGTACATGCAGGTGGCGTTACCGTGATGGATACATATGTCCGTGGATTAGTAAAAGGGCTACAAACGGAGAGTTCCCTTACATTTTTCTCGTACTTTACAAAATTGGGATCAGCAATTGGGATAGTCGCTACGCTCGTTATAAGTTTGCTTGTTTTTTGGAAGAAGCGTTATTATGCTACGATGATTGTGTATCCACTGGGAATTTTAATAACACATCTTGTGAATAAAGGGATAAAAGAGATTGTACAGAGAGAACGTCCGTCATTAAATGAAGCGCTAGATGCACTTGGATATAGTTTTCCTAGTGGACATGCAATGCTATCAATTATGACATTTGGATTTCTTGCTTATATCATTGCTGCTAATTTGAAAAGCATAGCTGGGAAATGTGTCACAACGATTTTGATGGGCACAGTAATTCTATCGATTGGATTAAGTAGAGTCATTTTAAATGTACATTACCCAACTGATATTTTAGCTGGTTACTGCGTAGGTGGTATTTTGTTAATTATCGCGATTTACTATCATCGTTTACTTACTGAGAGATTGGGGCTTAATAAAGAGAGATAGAAAAAACGCCTGGAAAAACTATGGAGTGAACCCTTAGAATGAGACGAAAAAAACACCTCTCTAAATCGTAAGTATCAGTTATGATTTTAATGGAGGTGTTTTTCTTATGGGGAAAAAGACGCATTATCCCGC
>NZ_JAKUFY010000148.1:0-10917 GCF_022663675.1 Bacillus cereus group sp. BfR-BA-01355 | reverse complement strand
ACGTTAGTTCTCGTATATAAATATTTTCACCAATTTGGCGAAAAGCATTACTAATATAATAAAAAAAGCCAGTCCTCCGCCTCTAGTCTCATAACAAAGAAAAGGCAGGGGTCTGGCTTTATAAAGAAAGATAGTCTCCGCTCTTTATAAATATAAGACACACTGCCTTCATAGTCAGGTTGTTTACGGTAACCCGGTAGAGACTCTCAAACCATATCATTGAGGATATATGAAGGATCGTTTTATATTATCTTCCTAGATTCTAACAATGAAGTATCTATATGGTCAAGAGAGAAAGCGACAAAATTCTACAGAAATTCATTTCCTTTTCTAAAAAACATAAAAAAACATCCATTTCTATATAGAAATGGATGTTTTTTAGGGCAAACGGAATTACATCATTCCGCCCATACCGCCCATGCCCATGCCGCCCATGTCAGGCATTGCTGGTGCATTTGGTTCTGGCTTGTCAGCTACTACAGCTTCAGTTGTTAAGAACATAGCTGCAACAGATGCTGCGTTTTGAAGTGCAGAACGAGTTACTTTAGCTGGATCTACGATACCAGACTCAAGCATGTTAACCCATTCGCCAGTAGCTGCGTTGAAACCAACGCCTACTTTTTCGCCTTTTAGACGCTCTACAACTACAGATCCTTCTAGACCAGCGTTGATTGCGATTTGACGAACTGGCTCTTCTAGTGCGCGAAGTACGATGTTGATACCTGTTGCTTCGTCGCCTTCAGCTACGATAGAAGCTACTTTCGTGTATACGTTCATAAGTGAAGTACCACCACCTGCAACGATACCTTCTTCTACTGCTGCACGAGTTGAGTTAAGTGCATCTTCAATGCGAAGTTTGCGCTCTTTTAACTCAGTTTCAGTTGCTGCACCTACTTTAATTACCGCTACGCCACCTGCTAGTTTAGCAAGACGCTCTTGTAATTTTTCACGATCGAATTCAGAAGTTGTTTCTTCTAATTGCGCACGGATTTGACCGATACGAGCTGCGATTTGCTCTGTATTTCCAATACCTTCAACTACAGTTGTGTTTTCTTTTGTAACAACAACTTTACCAGCGCGTCCTAAAGATTCAACTGTAGCAGATTTTAAGTCCCGACCTAATTCTTCAGTGATTACTTCGCCACCAGTTAAGATTGCGATATCTTCTAGCATTGCTTTACGACGGTCACCAAATCCAGGAGCTTTAACAGCTACTACGTTGAATGTACCACGAAGTTTGTTCACTACTAATGTAGCTAAAGCTTCGCCTTCTACATCTTCAGCAATGATAAGAAGTGGTTTACCTTGTTGTACCACTTGCTCTAATACTGGTAAGATTTCTTGGATGTTAGAAATCTTTTTGTCAGTAATTAAGATGTATGGGTTATCAAGAACTGCTTCCATTTTGTCAGAATCAGTAATCATGTAAGGAGATGCATATCCACGATCAAATTGCATACCTTCTACTACGTCTAATTCTGTTGTGAATCCTTTAGACTCTTCTAAAGTAATAACGCCATCGTTACCAACGCGCTCCATTGCTTCAGCGATTAATTGACCTACTTCTTCGTCAGCTGCAGAAATAGCAGCTACTTGCGCGATAGAAGATTTGCCTTCGATTGGTTTAGAAATCGTTTTTAATTCTTCAATTGCAGCAGTAACAGCTTTTTCGATACCTTTACGAAGACCCATTGGGTTAGCACCAGCTGTTACGTTTTTAAGACCTTCACGAATCATAGCTTGCGCTAATACAGTTGCAGTTGTTGTTCCGTCACCAGCTACATCATTTGTTTTGCTAGCAACTTCTGCTACTAATTTCGCACCCATGTTTTCGAATGCATCTTCTAATTCGATTTCTTTTGCGATTGTTACACCATCATTTGTAATAAGTGGTGAACCGAATTTTTTCTCAAGTACAACGTTACGACCTTTTGGTCCAAGCGTTACTTTTACTGCGTTTGCAAGAGTGTCGACACCGCGAAGCATCGAACGACGTGCTTCTTCACTAAATTTAATATCTTTTGCCATAATAATTGACCCCCTTGGATTTTTTTAAGATTTATATAATTAACCGATAACTGCTAAAATGTCACTTTCACGTAAAATCAAGTAGTCTGTACCTTCATATTTCACTTCAGTACCTGCATATTTTGAGAAGATGATAAGATCACCTGCTGCTACCTCTAAAGCAACACGCTCACCATTTTCAAGCACTCGACCAGTACCTACTGCAACAACTTTACCCTCTTGTGGTTTTTCTTTTGCAGTGTCTGGTAATACAATACCACTTGCTGTTTTTTCTTCTGCTTGAACAAGCTCAATTACAACGCGATCACCTAATGGCTTTAGCATGAACAATAACCTCCTCATTTTGTTATGTAAATTTTATTTATTAGCACTCAAGTCACCCGAGTGCTAACACACTTATAATAATAAATAATCTCAATTTCTTTTGCAAGTAAAAAAATCATAATTTTTTCGCAAATTACTATATAAACTTTCTATATAGAATACTGCCTTTACTATATGAATCGTTGTTTCCCCTACTCGTATGTTACAATATGAAAGACACCCTAAGTTGTTTTCGCTAAACGTACAACTTTTTCCTGTCTCCTACTTTAATTTAAAATACGTATTTACAAAAAAATCATAATTCGAATGAAAGTTTATATCGTAGATAACATATTTACATGTTATCCTACCTCATCTCATACACTAGAGTTAGAAAGGATGGTTAAACCATTTGAAGAAACAATACTGGTGGATTATCGTTACATACATTTTAATGCAATTATCTGGCGCTGTTGGATTACCACTTCTCCTAAAAACAGGACTCTATGATAATAGAGGATTTACCATTGAGGAAAAAGGACAAATCATAATGGGACACTGGGCAATTATTAGCTTCTTTGTTGCATTATGTATCGTACTTTGGTTACTTAGAACAGATATTCGCGACAGACATTTAGATGCAACGCGCTCTTCTGTTCCAGCTACAATTGGGTGGATTTTCATCGGATTATTCTTAGCTTTCTTTTCACAAATAGTTGCCGGTATGATCGAGATGCAGCTACTAGGAATTAAACAAGGTTCAGAAAATACAATGAAACTGATGGAAATTGCACGAACTACTCCTTGGTTCCTTATTGTTGTATCTATAATCGGACCTATCTTAGAAGAAATCGTATTTAGAAAAATTCTATTCGGTGCACTTTATAAGAAGTTCAACTTCTTTATTGCAGCTATCATTAGTTCACTTGTATTCGCAGCAATTCATTTTGATTTTACTCACTTATTGGTATACACTGCTATGGGGCTCGTATTCGCCTTCTTATATGTGAAGACGAAGCGCATTATCGTTCCTATTGCAGCTCATGTTGCGATGAATACATTAGTCGCTATTGGGCAAATTTTTATGAGCAATGAGCAAATTCAAGAAATGATTAAAGAAGCTGAAAAAATGCAAGGATTTATCGGAGGATTTTTTGTATGAGAAACTCACCATTGTTCATGGCCGCATTATACTTCCTTCTTGGATGTATCTTTACACGCTTCGCCATTACGAACGTGACAGATACAATCTGGAATGTGTGGACAATACTATTTGCAGTTATGGCAACAATTGATTTTAATTTGGCACTTCGCCTTATATTAGTTAAATTCACAAAGAAGAAACAATAATAAAACGCAGAGGTCGCTTCCTCTGCGTTTTATTGTGGATAGTTTTTCAAAAAGTAAACTAATGTTTGTAACTCTACAGCTAAATCAATATGATGAATTCTAATATTCTCTGATACGTTTAATCGTGCTGGTGTGAAATTCAAAATACCGTGCACGCTCGTTTCAGCTAATCTATCTGCTACAGCTTGTGCTACTGTAGCCGGTACTGTTAATATTGCCACTTGTATATCATTTGATAATCTCTCTTCTAATTCATCTAAATGATATACAGGAATGCCCCCGATTTCTGTTCCAACTTTCTCTTCACTAACATCAAATGCCATTTCAATTTTTGTATTATTGTTTTTCGTGAAATTATAATGTAAGAAAGCGGTCCCTAAATTACCTACTCCAATAAGTGCTACACGCGTTATATCATCTTGATCAAGTGTTTCGCGGAAAAATGATAATAAATAATTTACGTTATATCCATATCCCTTTTTCCCTAATGCTCCAAAATACGAAAAATCTCTTCGTATTGTTGCGGAATCTACTTTTACCGCTTCACTCAATTCGGCCGATGAAACACGCTGCTTACCAGAAAGAGATAAGTTTTGGATAAATCGATAGTATAGAGGCAATCTTTTAGCAGTGGCTTGTGGAATCTTTTGCTGATCCATATGACCTCTCCTCTCTTCCTATCTTTATTCATATACTTTAATCAAATACAGAAGTTTAGCACTCATTAAATTCCTTGTATAATAAAGAGAAGAAGTATTCTCTCTTTATTTTAAACTATACACTATTTTTAGTATGATTGAGAAATATAAACATGGCAAAGTTAAGAAATTATTTGAGGTGAGAACATTGATTTTATTACAAGTAAATGGACTTTCGAAATTATACGGTGCAGAAACAATTCTTGCAAACATAAAATTGGAAGTACAAACAAAAGATCGTATCGCATTAGTTGGAAGGAATGGAGCTGGAAAATCTACATTATTAAAAATTATCGCTGGTGAGTTATCACATGATGATGGCGAAATTATAAAACCGAAAGATGTCTCAATCGGGTATTTAGCTCAAAATACTGGCCTAGAAACGTCTTTAACAATTTGGGATGAAATGCTAACCGTCTTTACCCACTTACGGCAAATGGAGACAAAACTTCGAAGGCTTGAGCAAGAAATGGGAAAAGAAGAAAACTTTTCAAACGAAGCTATATATGAAAGATTGTTAGCTGATTATGACCAATTGCAACTCAATTATAAAGATCAAGGTGGATATCAATATGAAGCGGATATTCGCTCCATTTTAAGCGGCCTTGGCTTCCCAGTTGAAACACACCAGACGACGATCTCTACTTTAAGTGGCGGGCAAAAAACAAGATTAGCTCTCGGGAAATTATTATTAACAAAACCAGACTTACTTATTTTGGACGAGCCTACAAACCATTTAGACATTGAAACATTAACATGGCTTGAGCAATATTTACAAGGTTATCCTGGCGCAATATTAATCGTTTCCCATGACCGTTATTTCTTAGACAAACTCGTTACACAAGTATATGAAATTTCGAATAAAGAAAGCAGACGATTTGTTGGTAACTACAGTAAATATTTAGACTTAAAATCAGCATTATATGATCAAGAAATGAAACGTTACGAAAAACAACAAGATGAAATCGCAAAACTTGAGGACTTCGTTCAAAAGAATATAGCTCGCGCTTCTACAACGAAACGTGCTCAAAGTCGCCGTAAACAACTGGACAGAATGGAATTATTAACGAGACCATTAGGGGATTCTAAGTCAGCATCATTCCACTTCGATATTGAAAAGCAAAGTGGAAATGATGTTTTACAAGTAAAAGATGCAACCATCGGCTATGAGGAGGACCCTATAATTGAACACGTAACTATGCGCTTAACTCGCGGAGATAGTGTTGCCTTAGTTGGTCCAAACGGAATTGGGAAATCCACATTATTAAAATCTATTGTGAATAAGTTACCACTATTAAATGGTAATGTTTCTTTCGGATCAAATGTATCTGTTGGCTATTATGATCAAGAACAAGCAAACTTAACATCTTCTAAACGGGTTTTAAATGAACTATGGGATGAATATCCACTGCAACCTGAAAAAGAAATCCGTACTATACTCGGGAATTTTTTATTCACAGGAGATGATGTACTGAAACCAGTATCTTCCCTTAGTGGTGGACAAAAAGCTCGATTAGCTCTTGCGAAACTTATGATGCAAAAGTCAAATTTATTAATTCTGGATGAGCCTACGAACCACCTTGATTTAAATAGTAAAGAGATTTTAGAGAATGCTTTAATTGATTATCCAGGGACTCTTCTATTTGTCTCACATGACCGCTACTTTATTAACCGTGTAACAACGACTGTGGTTGAGTTATCAACAGAAGGCGCACAGGAATATTTAGGTGATTACGATTACTATGTGGAGAAGAAAAATGAAATGATTGAACGGGCAGCATTTGAACAACTTGAACAGCAAGAAAATCAGGCACCTGTTCAAAAAACTGTAGCTCAAGAAAAATTAAATTATCTCGAAGAAAAAGAGCGTAAACAATTAGAACGTCAACGCACTCGAAAAATTGAAGAGCTAGAACAAAATATCGTAAACTTAGAAGAAGAAATTGCTACGTTAGAAGATCAACTTTGCTTACCAGAAATATATGCAGATTATGAAAAAGCTAGTGAAATTACAACTAAAAAACAAACGCTACAAGAACAGCTTGAAACTTGTATGGCAGAGTGGGAAGAGCTGCATGTATAAGAGTATTTAAATAAGGAAGATGTCTCATCAGTCATGATTTTTGACTATGCGACATCTTTTTTCTTTAAGTACATAAATAATTTTTTGGATATATCAATGGTAACTGGGAATATATCAACGATTTTTCAAATATATCTATCGTAACCCTATATACATAAACGATTCGACACGAAATATCGATTTACCGACAAGGATTGACAATATCAGCACCCTCTATAATGGAGGGATATTAAAAAATGTTTTTCGGGGATATCTTCTTGCTTTTTATTTCCCGAAAAACAATACACTCAAAGGTCAGACTTCATCTAGTTTATCCACAAGTTTATACACATATCCACCTTTATAAAATAACTATTAAACCAACTTTTCCACATTACCCACAGCCAACGAAAAAGTTACCAACACTTTATATACACAATAAAACCCACATTATCAACAGATAACATGGGTTTTATCCACAAGCTGTGGTTAATTATGTGCATAACTATGCTTCAATATCTAATCCTGGATTCGCATTTAAGGCTAATGTTGCACGCTTGCCTTGTTCATACGCAATTGTCCCTGCCGCTGCAATCATTGCTGCATTATCTGTGCATAAAGATAGCGGTGGAATAATTAGTTCAATGTTTTCTTTTTTTGCAAATTCTTCTTCTAATCGGGCACGAAGTCCTTTATTAGCAGCTACTCCACCAGCAAGAAGTAATTGCTTTACATTATAAGCTGCTGCTGCACGAGCTGCTTTCGTTACAAGTACATCTATTACACTTTCTTGGAAACTTGCCGCTAAATCTTCTGGTTTAATTTCTATACCACGTTGTTTCGCGTTATGCACAGTGTTGATAACTGCTGATTTCAATCCACTAAAGCTAAAATCATATGAATCCGGTTCTAGCCATGCACGAGGCAAATCAATTGTTGGTTCTCCTTCATGTGCAAGGCGATCAATATGAGGACCACCTGGATATGGCATAGATAACGTACGAGCTACTTTATCATATGCTTCTCCAGCTGCATCATCTCGCGTTTCACCAATTACTTCAAATGAACCATGTTCTTTCATATAAACAAGTTCTGTATGCCCACCAGATACAACAAGTGATAATAGCGGGAATTGCACTTCTTTTACTAAACGGTTCGCATAAATATGACCAGCAATATGATGAACACCGACTAGCGGAATATCATGTGCAAAAGCTACTGCCTTCGCTGCATTTACCCCAATTAGAAGTGCTCCTACTAAACCAGGCCCTTCTGTTACAGCGATTGCATCAATATCATCAAATGTTATGTTTGCTTCTTTTAAAGCTTCTTCTAACACAACTGTAATTTCTTCTACATGATGACGGGATGCAATCTCTGGTACAACGCCGCCAAAACGTTTATGACTTTCAATTTGTGATGCAACGACATTCGCAATAATTTCCGTCCCATTTTTAACAACCGCTACCGCTGTTTCATCACAGCTCGTTTCAATCCCAAGTATAATCGTATTTTTTTCCATTATATATTCACCCACATTACAAGACCATCTTCCTGATTGTCTGCATAGTATCGTTTACGAATTCCACCATTTTGAAATCCATATTTTTTGTATAACTGCTTTGCTACTTCATTTGATACACGTACTTCAAGCGTCATTGTTTTTACCCCTAGTTCTTTCGCTTCTGAAATAACTGCTTTCAATAAGGCATCTCCTAACTTTTGACCTCGGTATTCTGGCAAAATAGCTATATTTGTTATATGTGATTCATCAATAATTATCCACAATCCACAATACCCGATTACACGACCATCTTTTTCTAACACAATATAATGTGCATGTTCATTCATCGTTAATTCACGGTGAAAAGCATCTGCAGTCCAAGGAGTTGAAAAAGATACTTCTTCAATAGCTACAATTTGAGCAATATCATCAAGTTCCATCTTTCTAAATATCATATCCATCTTCTGCAAGGCCCCTACTTGTTTTGACTTTCTAACCACTTTGTTTCAGCTTCAGCTAAACGAAGATAGCTCGGAACAAACGTATGCACATCATGTTCTTCTTTTTGTAATCCTAAAAATGCTAGCTCACTTGGTCTTGGATTATTTTTAGTAAAAAGAGCGAATACAGCTTGATCACCTAAATATTCTATAATTGTTTCTTTATGCAATTTAACATCATTACCGATAAATAAAACAGGCTGTCCTTTATCTTTTAACATTTGCAACCAGTCTACAATAAGAATAATTCGGTCTTCTTCTATTGAAGTTAACTGCTCTCCTTCGTATGTATATAATCCAGTATAGATTTGCCCACGCCTTCCATCAAATAAAGGACAAATTAATCCATTAAAGTTAGCACCGTTTGCAGCTACTACCTCTAAACTTGATACACCTACAATTGGTATTTGAAGTGACCAAGCTAATGTTTTTGCCGCTGTCACGCCTATGCGAACACCTGTATATGATCCAGGTCCAGCAGCTACAACGATTTTAGTTAATTCCTTCGGTTTTACACCACATTCTTTTAACAGTTGCTCTACAGCTGGCATAAGACGTACAGAATGGTTTTTCGTCAAATTTGTAATGATTTCCCCAATCACGTTTCCTTCCTCAATAAGGGATACACCCATTACGTAATTTGAAGTATCAATTGCTAGTACTTTCATCTTGTAATAGCTCCTCACATAATCTAATATAGCGATTTCCAATTGGCTCGAGTATAATTTTTCTTGTGTCATCTCCCGCATGGAATAAACTAATTTGTAACTTTTCATTCGGTAAATATGCTTCTATTAAATGAGCCCATTCCACTACCGTAATTCCTTCACCGTAGAAATACTCATCAAAGCCTAAGTCCTCTTCGCTTTCTGCTAAGCGATACACGTCCATATGATATAGCGGTAATCTTCCTTTATATTCTTTAATAATATTAAAGGTAGGACTATTTACAACTCTTTTCACTCCAAGACCTTTTGCTAGTCCCTTTGTAAAAGTCGTCTTACCAGCTCCAAGATCTCCTTCTAAAATAATTACATCTTGTGCCTCTACGAGTTCACCTAGTTTTTCTGATAATCTTTTTGTTTCCTCAGAAGATTTTGTTGTTACTTCATATTTACTCACAGACTTCACCTACTTTACTCACAATGTTCTCTGCTCTTTATTATACAGGTTTTGAATATATAAAAAAGTCCTTAGGAGTTGTCCTAAGGATAGTTTGACTGTCTTTATTAGTTTTTTGTTAAAACAAATAAAAAAATACGAAACAACTTGTTTCGTTCTTTTCTTTATATAAAATGGCGGTCCCGACCGGGGTCGAACCGGCGATCTCCTGCGTGACAGGCAGGCATGTTAACCACTACACCACGGGACCATTTGGTTGCGGGGACAGGATTTGAACCTGCGACCTTCGGGTTATGAGCCCGACGAGCTACCGTACTGCTCCACCCCGCGATGATATAAATAGCTTGGCGACGTCCTACTCTCACAGGGACAAGGTCCCAACTACCATCGGCGCTAGAGAGCTTAACTTCCGTGTTCGGTATGGGAACGGGTGTGACCTCTCTGCCATCATCACCAAACTATGAAGGCATATTCCTTCAAAACTAGATAACATTGCTACATATTATATGGTTAAGTCCTCGATCTATTAGTATTCGTCAGCTCCACATGTCACCATGCTTCCACCTCGAACCTATCAACCTGATCATCTTTCAGGGATCTTACTAGCTTACGCTATGGGAAATCTCATCTTGAGGGGGGCTTCATGCTTAGATGCTTTCAGCACTTATCCCTTCCGCACATAGCTACCCAGCTATGCCCTTGGCAGAACAACTGGTACACCAGCGGTGCGTCCATCCCGGTCCTCTCGTACTAAGGACAGCTCCTCTCAAATTTCCTACGCCCACGACGGATAGGGACCGAACTGTCTCACGACGTTCTGAACCCAGCTCGCGTACCGCTTTAATGGGCGAACAGCCCAACCCTTGGGACCGACTACAGCCCCAGGATGCGATGAGCCGACATCGAGGTGCCAAACCTCCCCGTCGATGTGGACTCTTGGGGGAGATAAGCCTGTTATCCCCGGGGTAGCTTTTATCCGTTGAGCGATGGCCCTTCCATGCGGAACCACCGGATCACTAAGCCCGACTTTCGTCCCTGCTCGACTTGTAGGTCTCGCAGTCAAGCTCCCTTATGCCTTTGCACTCTACGAATGATTTCCAACCATTCTGAGGGAACCTTTGGGCGCCTCCGTTACACTTTAGGAGGCGACCGCCCCAGTCAAACTGCCCACCTGACACTGTCTCCCGGGTCGATAAGACCCGTAGGTTAGAATTTCAATACAGTCAGGGCGGTATCCCACCAGCGCCTCCACCGAAGCTAGCGCTCCGGTTTCAATGGCTCCCGCCTATCCTGTACAAACTGTACCAAAATTCAATATCAGGCTACAGTAAAGCTCCACGGGGTCTTTCC
>NZ_JAKUFY010000147.1:0-10918 GCF_022663675.1 Bacillus cereus group sp. BfR-BA-01355 | reverse complement strand
ATAGTGAATTTATAGAAATAACTTTGAAATGTTGATTTAATAGGGATTATATCAAAAATAGAGTTTTCAAAAGGGACACAATGCAGCTGTTTTGCATTTCATGTTTTTAAAAAAAAAGGACATGATACCGCTATAAGTTTTCATGTAGGGGAATAGAACTAATAGAATGAAAAAAGTAATAAAAACATTGATATATATGTGTTTGTAAGCCTTTCAAGATAAATCTGAAAGGGACATGATATCGCTATAAGTTTTCATGTTTAATATTAAAAGGATAAAGAATTTTATGAAAGAATTTTTTTCATTTATTATTTTCAATAAAAATATGGATACATTTTTCATCTTTATGTCGAAAGGGACATGATACCGCTATAGATTTTCATATTGATATAAACATAACCATATTTAACAGGGCTAATGTTATTAAAAAATAGACTTGACATGAGTGATGTTTTACAAATTGTTGTTGTTTTATATAATAAATAAAAGAAGAAACTTCAATACTACGTGATGAAAAGTCATGAATAGTGAAAATATAAGAGGGAAAATTCCGATATTTTATCATGTTTTTATATAAGGGAATACATATAGCTATAGTATTTCAACTTGAAATACAAAGAGTTTAAAATTTAATGAAGAAGGAGGGGAACATATGGATAATGTTCTACAATTGTTTCGTGATGCATTATTAATATCGGAACCACTTTATAAAGATGATGAAGCATTATGGGATAAATGGAATGCTTATTATAAGGATGTGAAAGAAGATAACAGCAAGATAGTGACTTCTTCATATCTTTCTCCTTCCTTTTCAATGCTAGTACAATGGCTTGAAAAGCAGCAAAAAAGAGGAATTTCTTCATTACAAATATTCACAGAAATAAATCAATATAAAGAGGAAATACAAGAAGCAATAGATTTATTTATTCATCAGGAGTTTTTAAAGCCTATAAAGGGTACTAATGAAATGGAATCTATTCTGTTAGAAAATGATAATCAGGTAAAAACAAATGATTATTATGAGGTTAATAACTCTGCTGTTTATTATAAATTAAGAGATGGAATTGCGAAAAATCAATTTGATGAGGATGAAGAAACGAAAATAAAGTCATACCCAATTGAAACAAAGGATAGTAATGGGCTAGCTCAACTTTCTTCACATAAAGATGAGGATTTAAGGTTAACAAACATAGAGGAAGCAGCTCGGTGGAATACACTTGTGGATGGTGTTATGAGTAATATGGATGACTTAACAGCAGATTGTCTTGATTCTATCACTATTCAATGGTTGAATGAAGCCAAATCACCAGATGAGTTTATAGATTTTTCATATGAACAAGTTTTAGAAATGTGTAGTATTCCTAAGGCAAAAGCTAATGGCGTTGAATATTATCGAGCTGAAGATAAGATTAAAGTTGCTAAAAGAATTGCTGCTTTAGCAAGTATTTTTATATACCTTAATGATGAAAATGAGGTTGTAGTCTTAAATGATCGTGCAGAGCCCGGTAAACATTACGAAGTCAAGCGTGAGATCATAAAGAGACTATTTGTACTAGATTCAGTCGTTCTTTGGAGAGATAAAAATACAAATGAATACATGGGAATAGAGTCATGCCGAATTAAACCAGGTAGTTTCTTGTCAAGCTACTTATACGGTTCAAGTAGTACAACTGCATTACTTTCCAAAAAGGCACTCGAATACAATAGTTATCGACATAAATACCATAAAAGATTAATTCGATATTTGACATGGCAGTGGAGAATTCGACAAATGTTTTCTAATTTAAGCAGGCCTTATTCTATAGGTGGGGATAAGGGGCTATTAGCAGTAATGGATATTAAACAGAATCAAAAACCTAATAGAATTAGAGACCAATTAGAAAATGTCTTAATGGATCTAGAACGTGAAAAAGTTATTTCTCATTGGGAGTATGAAAATGGCTTAGATGAAGAGCAATTAACAAAGAAGAATTGGTTTAAAAATTATTATTCGCAGTTAGGTATTAGGATATTACCACCTAAAGAGTTAATGAATTCAATGGAGAGTTTGGCCAAAAAGAAAAATACTAATGTAATACAAGCAGAAACAACTGTTACCAAGAAAGAAAGTAAGCCTACCAGTGTGGATGAAAGTGAATATTTGATCCGTGAAAAGATTGTATTTTTGCATACGAAGAAGAGTATTACAATGAGGGAGCTTTCAGAAGAGATAGGCATATCCCAACCTACTCTTTCAAGATTCTACAACCAAAAGACTAAGCGTCTTTCAGGTGTTGCTAAGGAGAAGCTAAACCGGTGGTATAAAAGACAGATTATTATTGATAAGATGTAATAAATAGGCTGTATAAAAGTAAGTATACCTTTACTTTTATACAGCCTATTTAATTTTTCATTTCTAGTTAAATTTTAGAAATAACAACTTTTTTACAATTGGGGAAGTAAAAACTCTTAAGTTGATAGGAATGTATGGTGACTGCCTTGCATGTTATTCAAGGATAGTACTTTATATGAGTATGCAATTGTACATATTCATATAAAGTACATAATACATAAAATCCCATAAAATTATAGTAATAACATTTTTTTATATGATATTTATTAAGATTCAATGATATCAACAAATTTTATGTTTAATTATAGGAGTAAAATTATTTCACTTCATGAAGTGATAATAATATGAAAACTTTTTAAATATAATTAGAAAAAAACAAAACATCTAATATCAGAAAAATCGAACATTAGATATACAATTTTCTAGTTTACTTATGAAAAACATAGTGATTAAAATGGGGGGGAAGTAAGGACCTTATATTCTATCAAAAACAAATAAAAAACGAGATGCAATTACCCTTTGAAAAAAATTCTATTTTCAAGTGTGTATGAAGAAATTCTAACGTTAGATTTTACAGCATATACGATTAAAATCGTAAAAAATAATAGTAAAGAGGTGTACGGAATGAAGGGCAAAATTATGGCAGGATTTTTAATAACATCAATTGTTACCGGGGCGACTATTCCTATCAATACTCTCGCAACGCCAATTGTTCAGGCAGAAACAAAACAAGATAATATAGATATTTCCTCAGCATTACGAAAATTAGGTGCACACTCCAAGTTAACACAAACCTTTATTGATGGAGCTTTAGCAAATCCGAATGTACAACTTGAAGAAGTTCCATCTTTAAATACAACTCAATTTCTAATTAAACAAGATATGAAAGAGTGGTCATCCGAACTTTATCCTAAATTAATTCTATTAAATTCAAAAAGTAAAGGATTTGTAACTAAATTTAATAGTTATTATCCAACATTAAAAGGATTTGTAGATAATAAGGAAGATAAAGAAGGGTTTACAGATAGACTGGAAGTCCTTCAAGACATGACCATCACAAACCAAGAAAGTGTGCAACGTCAAATTAATGAGTTAACAGATCTAAAACTACAGGTAGATAAGAAGTTGAAAAATCTTGATACTGATGTGGCAAAAACACAGAGTGTCCTTAATTCAGAGGGAACAGGAAAAATAGATAAGTTAAAAAATGAAATGCTAGATACAAAAAAATCAATTCAAAATGATTTACAGCAAATAGCGTTATTACCAGGAGCTTTAAATGAACAAGGACTAAAGGTATTCCAAGAAATTTATAGTCTATCAAAAGATATCATTGAACCGGCTGCTCAAACAGCAGTAGTAGCGTATAACAAAGGAAAAGAAATAAACAATGCTATTGTAGACGCAGAGAATAAAGCAGAGCAAGAAGCAAAAGAAAAAGGAAAATCAGCTATAGAAATTGAGGCTGCCAAAAAAGAAGCACGTGAAGCGATAGAGAAAAGTAAAAAAGGTGAAATCGCTGCAGCTGCAGTTACAAAAACGAAAGAGTATGATCTTATGAAAGTAATTGATCCTGAAAAAATTAAAAAAACATATAATACTTTTGCTGAAATTAATAAACTAACAGCAGAGCAACGTGCATATTTAAATGATTTAGAGAAACAAAATCAGAAATTATATGACTTAACGACTAAATTAACAGTAGCAGATTTACAAAAATCAATGATTCTTTTCATGCAAAATGATTTGCATACATTTGCTAACCAAGTAGATGGAGAAATTGAGCTAATGAAACGTTACAAAGAGGATTTTGATCTAATAAATAATAGTATTACAAAATTATCGACTGAAGTTGATACCAATAACACCCAGTCTCAAAAAGATACATTAAGACGATTAAAAAGTGTAACAACTCAACTCGAAGAACAAGTTTATAAATTTTAATATTAAGAAATTAGGTTTAATAAAAATATTATAACGCAACTGAAAATAAGGAGGAGAATCAAATGATGAAATTTCCATTTAAGGTTATAACTTTAGCCACTTTAGCAACGGTTATAACTGCTACGAATGGTAGTACTATTCATGCACTTGCACAAGAACAGACAGCTCAAGAACATAAAATAGAAAATTATGCGTTAGGACCTGAAGGGTTAAAGAAAGCGTTGGCTGCAACTGGCTCTCATATTCTTGTAATGGATTTGTACGCAAAAACTATGATTAAGCAACCGAATGTAAATTTATCCAACATTGATTTAGGTTCAGGAGGAGGAGAATTAATCAAAAATATCCACCTGAATCAGGAACTGTCACGAATCAATGCAAATTACTGGTTAGATACAGCGAAGCCAAACATTCAAAAAACAGCTCGTAATATTGTAAATTATGATGAGCAATTCCAAAATTATTACGACACATTAGTAGATACTGTAAAAAAGAAAGATAAGATGAGCCTTAAAGAAGGAATAGGGGATTTAATCGATACAATTCATACAAATTCAAATGAAGTTACTGACGTCATTAAGATGTTAGAGGCTTTCAAAACAAAGTTGTATACAAATACTGTAGATTTTAAAAATAATGTTGGTGGTCCAGATGGACAGGGAGGATTGACGGCTATATTAGCGGGAAAACAAGCACTAGTCCCACAACTTCAGGCCGAAATTGAGAATTTACGTTCTACACAGAAATCACATTTTGATAATGTATTAGCCTGGTCAATTGGCGGTGGACTAGGAGCAGCTATTTTAGTTATTGGAACGATTGCAGGAGCGGTAGTAATTGTTGTGACTGGTGGTACAGCTACACCAGCTGTTGTTGGCGGTCTTACAGCTCTAGGAGCAGCTGGTATCGGTTTAGGAACAGCAGCTGGTGTCGAGGCATCTAATCATATGAATTCTTATAATGAAATTTCGAATAAAATCGGAGAATTAAGTATGAAAGCTGATCTGGCTAATCAAGCGGTTATTTCACTTACTAATACGAAAGACACTCTAACATATTTGTATCAGACAGTGGATCAAGCAATAATGTCTCTAACAAGTATTCAGCAACAATGGAATAAAATGGGGGCTAATTATAAAGATTTATATGATAATATCGATCAAATGCAAGAACATAAACTTTCGTTAATACCTGACGATTTAAAAGCTGCTAAACAAAGTTGGAATGACATTCATAAGGACGCAGAATTCATTTCAAAAGACATTGCTTTTAAACAAGAAAAAACAAACTAAAAATTAATATATATTCATAGGAGGAATTAAAGTGAATAATAATTTTCCTTATAAACTACTTGCTGTATCGACGTTTTTAACCCTGACAACAACTACTGTAGTTTCACCAGTAGCTGCTTTTGCAAGTGAAAGTAAAATAGAACAAACCAGTACGGAAGATATATCTCTTTCTGTAAACAGTGAAAAGATGAAAAAAGCTTTGCAAGATGCTGGGGTATTTGCAAAATCCATGAATGATTACTCTTATTTGTTAATTAATAATCCAGATGTTAACTTTGAAGGAATTGATATTAAAGGATATACAAATCTACCTAGTCAAATTGCACAAGATCAAAAGAATGCAAGAGAGCATGCTACAAAATGGGATGCTCACATAAAAAAACAACTTTTAGATACCCTTACAGGAATTGTAGAGTATGATACCACATTTGACAATTATTACGATACATTAGTAGAAGCAATTAATGAAGGAGATGCAGATACATTAAAAGAAGGCATTACAGATTTACAAGGTGAGATTAAACAAAACCAAGCATATACACAGAATTTAATTCAAGAACTAGCTAAGTTAAGAGATAGTATTGGAGAAGATGTCCGAGCATTTGGAGGTCATAAAGATATCTTGCAATCGATTTTAAAAAATCAAGCATCTGGAATAGATGAAGATGAAAAACGCCTAAATGATGTTTTAGAGCAAATAAGACATTTTAAACAAGTAGAATCGGATGGAATAATAACTGTATCATATCCTTCAATCCCTACATGGATTGCTGGAGGTGTGATGATAGGGGTAGCAAGAAATAATTTAGGTACGTTAGAGCCGTTATTAGTGCAATTACGCCAAACCGTAGACTATAAAATAACATTAAATCGTGTAGTTGGAGTTGCGTATAATAATATTACTGAAATGCAAAATGCAATTGGATCAGCTATTAATGCTCTTACCTATATGTCAGCACAATGGCATGATTTAGATTCTCAATATTCAGGAGTGCTTAATCATATTGATAAAGCATCCCAAAAAGCAGATCAAAATAAATTTAAATTCTTAAAACCTAACCTGAATGCAGCGAAAGACAGCTGGAAAACATTACGAGCAGATGCGTTTACATTGAAAGAAGGAATAAAAACATTAAAAATGGATCCTGTTTCTTCAAAAAAATAGGGAAGTAATGTTTTATTGTAAAGTTTTCTAAAATATAGAGACTTTAAAAACATACTGTTAAATTATTAAATGATTCGTTATATACTAAAAAGGTGGGGTTGTATCAAGAGCTTCACCTTTTTTTATTGTAGTTGAGTTGTAAGAGCAAGTTTCATCTTGTTTCAATTATGAAAGGGCTTCTTTGAGCCGATTAGTGTATATATAGCTTATTTTGCTATGTACATATTTAATCGACTTGAAGAAGTTCTTTTTGTGTTGCCTTCAAGTTAGGAATCACTTGTATATAGAATATCGGAGGCTAATAGTACACTAAATGAAAAAAGCACATAATTTGTGCTCGTTTTTCTCATGAAACAATAGGGGGTTATTTAAAGGAAACGATCTATGATTGCAATTGTATGGAATATCTAAACATTCAAAAGTTAAATACATCCGAACAAATTAAATTTATTGATAATGGACAAATGGTATTAAGAACATTACAAGACATATGTAATGCGAGAAAATTTACTATCATCGCTTGTACCGTAGTAAAGATATTAAAATAAATAGGCACGAGGGCTTATATTTAGATATTACAACTAAAAAATAATGTGAATAACTAGCACAGCTATTAGGCTTTTTTCATTTAGAAAAATACTATGGACATTATTAAAGATCATTATTATTAAATTTTTTTGATTAGATCTGACATTTTATTAACACTCATACTACTAATAATAAAATCTATTATAAATATATATCTTATATATTAAAAAGAAATAAAGATAAAACTATTATAGGTTATCAAAAATAGGAGGAAACTCTACTCCCACAAGGGAAAATTTGATGTTAGCACGTAAAAAATCATAAATAGTAAAAAATGTATCCGTAGATTCAATAATTATAAGACTTTCAATTCTACAAAAAAGCAGAAAGAAAATCATATGTTTCTACATGAAATCGGAAAGGAATTGATACAAATTACTTTATATTTATCCAACTATGGAAATAGGCTTCATTTTCTTTATTTTGTTAAATAAGCAGTATTTAACGTTCAATTATCCACATTTTATTCAGAAAATGTAGTTATTTGTTAACATAACTCACTATTTACACATAACTCACATTATTATTGATGATTTTTATTAGATATATACAACAACACTAGTAGTTACAATGATGTCAGAAAAATACTATTCACATTCGAGTATATTTGTCCTCATATCCACTGTTTTTATAATTTTATTTTTGATTTTTTGTAGGTATTATGAGATAGGTTTTATTACATTAGAAGAATATTCCCTAGTACTATGTGGAGAGTTATATAGTGCTAGAAGAGAATTTGTATAGAATTGCATAAAAAAGACTTCATTTTACATGAAGTCCTTCTGATTTTGTATTTATAAATAGAGTAGTAGAAAAGGAGTATGAATGAAACAACTACGAATAGCCCTCTAATTTCGATTTTTTCAAAAATAGAGAGCTCGTTACTATTATTTTATTTCCATTGCGTGTAGCACCTGATCTGGAGCTGTTATTGTTACACCAGCACGTACTAAACGTTCAAAGGTACGCATAAACTCTAGTAAATTAAACTGTTTTGGTAGCTCAATCACACGCAGTTGTTCTTGCGGTAGTTTATCAATTGCTTCAATAAACCATTCACGTACATCACTTGGAATTGTGCGTTCTTTATGGCCACGAACTTTTAGTTTTTCGCGCATTTCAATTTCTAAAGCGATATATGCATGGAGATTCACGCCCTGATCATATGCATATTTTCTAAATAACGTTTCTTCCTGGTATTTTAGATAATTACGGTGATAAGATTCTTCTGTTACTGGTACCGCAAACTTCTGCTTCAATAATGCATGCACATTTTTAAACATCTTTTTAATGTTACGAAGAGAGTACATAGAATAATGTAGGCCGAAATTAAAGATAGCTTGCTCACGGTCACTATTTCTCTCTTTTGGTATATGCTGCGCAATAAGAGGGTAGATACCTTCTTTTGCTGCTGTATCGAGAATTTGATATTGAGATGTTTGATGCAATAGTTTCTTCAACGTATATACAATCTTCGTTGGATATCCTTCTTTTCGATCAACCATGTCACGTAGTCCGCGAATGACACTGCGAATTTGACGATGACAAGTATGCTTTAATACATGAATGAATTTATTCATGTCTGCAGACAATTCACCGATATTCATCTCTTGTAGGACTGCTTCGATAAATTTCGCTTTTCGAGCATAGGTAGCTATTGGTGTAAATGGATCCCTATGTTGTTCTTCTCCAGCTTCTTTCGAACATAAGAAGTCTGAATGGATAGACAGATATAATGTCGTATATCGTTTTGTATGCTTTACACCTTTTTGCATTTTGCAAATTTTGAATAGGGGATTCCCCGTACATGGTAATACAGTTGTTAATTCCTCGATAACCGCACGGATCTGATGCGGATATTTTTTATGTAAGAAACGATACATCCCACCGAAGTGAGTTTTGTTTCCTCTTTCGTCCTGCTTGTCCAAAGAACGCTTTAATGTTGTTTCCGTATGTTGTTGCATTGCGATGTCTAAGAATAGTTTCTTAGCTGCTACAGATAGCTTAAAGAAATCCTTTGTAAATACAACAGGGCTAATATATACGTACGGATTTGCTTTTTCTGTTTCCTCATTCATAAAATGAGTGAGTTTGATTGTATAACGGCCATCTACTCCATTTTCGATGGAGATAATGTTATGTAAGTTTAATTTCTTTAATGCGATATAGAATTGAGAGTGTTGGATATAAGCAAATTCTTCTTTATATTGCTTGTAATCTTCCCACATCATATGTATTGTTACATTTGGAATGACACCGTTTGTATAGCATTTTTTATGTAAGTACAAGAACACTTCAAGATCAGCATTCGTAATACCGTATAATTTATGTTTTCGTCCTGCTTTTTCTGCAAGTGTAGACATTGCTCGACGTGAAAAAGATGGTTTGGCTTTTTCGACAAAACCTTCTACATCCGCAATACGCTCTTCGTATGTCATGTGCTGCAGAATATCTTCTAAATATGTATCTTTATAGCTGTAGTATTTCTCCTCAAATGTTTCCACAAACTTTTGCCAAGATTTGAGTGTTACTAAAACTGCGTTTGTTGTTTTCCCATTTAAGCTACGTTGATTACGTATCACAAATGCTTTTCCCATCTTTTTCACCTCCGTTCTACAAATTCAGAAATATATGTCAAAATACTATAAAATATACCAATTTTGATTATAGCAAAATGAAAATTGCTGAAATGTGCTCCTTTAAGAAGAAAATTAGTAACTTGCAACAGCTTATGAAGCTAGTTGTATCAAGGGATAAGAGAATTTCATGATTTTTTTTTGTGTTAAGGATACCGCAAACGTGTTGCAAGTTGGATGATATGTATAAAAGTAAGTGAAAAAGCAACTAAACCCTTGGTATATAAAGGATTATAGTGAAAATGGTAGGGAAGTTAGGGAAAGGATACCGCAAACATGTTGCAAGTTAGTAAACGTAATCATTAAAAATGAATTGTAATAATTACCCTTGATATAAAAGGACTTGTTGATATTTATAGAATGAAAGTAGGGAAAGGATACCGCAAACAGTGTTGCATCTTGTGAGAAAAATAAGGGCATGCATACCGCAAACGTGTTGCAAGTTGGGTAATATGTATAAAAGTAAATAGAAAAGTACCTAAACCCTTGGTATATAAGGGATTACAGTAAAAATGGTAGAGAAGTTAGGGAAAGGATACCGCAAACATGTTGCATATTATGTATGTAACTTATTAAAAATATGAGATAAATAGCTTAAAAACTTTAAAATGACATGATTTTTTTTAAAATTATTTGGTTGAGAAATAAATTATACTGTTGCAAGTTGAAAGAAATAGGGAAAGGATACCGCAAACATGTTGCAAGTTGATTAGAAATAGGTAAGAGAAAGAGCAACCGTGTTGCAAGTTGAAGAATTAAGGAAAGAAAGGCGCAAAAAAAATGCAGGAAGTAGAAATAGGGAAAAGAAAGAGCAGCATGTTGCAAGTTGAGAAAAATAAGGCAAACAAAGCGCAAAAGGAATGTAAGTAAGGGGAAATAGGTAAGAGAAAGAGCAAACTGTTGCAAGTTGAAGAGTTAAGGAAAGAAAGGCGCAAAAGAAATGCAAGTAAGTAGAAATAGG
>NZ_JAKUFY010000146.1:0-10919 GCF_022663675.1 Bacillus cereus group sp. BfR-BA-01355 | reverse complement strand
CTTGGGGTTTTTTATCAAACAAATCCACTCCTAGCTTTTTGTTTCTCCATATTGCATATACGACAATAGGAAAAACATTTTCCTTAAAAATTACATAAACAGATTCTAATAATTCCCTTTTCAGCTATGTACCTGTCGTGGATATGCAAAGCATATAAGATTGACCCCTTAATCCTATCTGTGCTCATATCTTTACATTATACTTTCCTATAAGAGCTTTCGCAATAACTTACAAATGTTCTCTATTCCATGATACTCACTCTTTTACTTCTTAATTCTTTTTACTATTTTGATTTCCCTTTACAATTATGTAAATTTCTCCACTTATTCCGTACAAAATTATGGATATTCTACTTTCAGTATACTCTTTTATCAATATATACTCTAGATTTTATTGTAAAGAAAGCAAAAAGCCTAATCCAATATTTGGATTAGACCGCTTGTAAAATATGTTTAGCATGTTCTACATTTTTCTCAGTAGGTGGTTCTACATTTGCGAGTGGATACTTATGTCCAAGCGCCTCCCATTTATATACACCAAGCTTGTGATATGGTAACACTTCAACTTTTTGAACATTAGACAGACTTTGAATAAAGCTAGATAGTTTTTGTAGATCCTCTTCATTATCCGTAACACCAGGAACTAATACGTGTCGTACCCAAATCGGTTTATCCTTATTCGATAAATAACGAGCGAATTGTAAAATATGTTCATTTGGTTTCCCTGTTAATTTACGATGCTTTTTGGAATCGATATGTTTCAAATCCAATAAAACTAAATCTGTATAATCCATTAAAATATCTAGCTTACTTTGGAATTCTGGTTCCTCAGAATAACAACCACCAGAAGAGTCGATTGTTGTATGGATACCAGCCTCTTTACACTTTTTAAACAACTCAATTAAAAAGTCTAGCTGTAATAATGGCTCTCCACCGCTAACTGTTATACCGCCTCCGGAGGCTTCAATAAATGGAAGGTAACATGTCACATCCTGCATCACTTCTTCAACTGTTATTTCTTTACCTTTACCGATTTCCCAAGTATCAGCATTATGACAATATTGACAACGTAATAAACACCCTTGTGTAAATATGACATAACGAATCCCTGGGCCATCAACAGTACCACAAGACTCTACAGAATGTATTCTTCCTTTTACCATGTTACTTCCTCCTTTATTGAAACAGCCTCCCTTCGCTATATATTAAGAGCGAAGGGACACTTTTTTCATTTACATGCTTTCATGCATTGTACGGTTAATTACATCAATTTGTTGTTCACGAGTTAATTTAATAAAGTTTACAGCGTAACCAGATACGCGAATTGTTAATTGTGGATATTTCTCAGGATGTTCCATTGCATCCATTAATGTTTCACGATTAAATACGTTAATATTTAAGTGATGGCCTTCTTTTACTGCATAGCCATCAAGCATAGATACTAAGTTACGTACTTGTACATCATCTTCTTTACCAAGTGCTTTTGGAATAATAGAGAATGTATTAGAAATACCATCTTGTGCATCTTCATATGGTAATTTAGCTACAGATAATAATGAAGCTAATGCACCTTTTGTATCACGTCCGTGCATTGGATTTGCACCTGGTGCAAATGGTTCTCCAGTACGGCGTCCATCTGGAGTGTTACCAGTTTTCTTACCGTATACAACGTTAGATGTAATAGTTAAAATTGACATTGTATGAACTGAATTACGATATGTTTTATGTTTACGAAGTTTATTCATAAATGTTTTCACGAGATTTACAGCGATTTCATCTACACGATCATCATTGTTACCGTATTTAGGGAAGTCTCCTTCAATTTCGAAGTCCACTGCAATACCGTTTTCATCACGGATTGGTTTTACTTGTGCGTATTTAATTGCACTTAATGAGTCTGCTACTACAGATAGACCCGCGATACCTGTTGCCATTGTACGAAGAACATTCGTATCATGAAGTGCCATTTCAATACGTTCATAGCTATATTTATCATGCATGTAATGGATAACATTTAGTGTGTTTAAATATAGACCCGCTAACCATTCCATTGTCATATCAAACTTATGCATAACTTCTTCGTAATTTAATACTTCAGAAGTAATTGGTGCGTACTCAGGACCAACTTGTGCTTTTGATTTTTCATCTTTACCACCGTTAATCGCATATAATAATGCTTTCGCTAAGTTTGCACGAGCTCCGAAGAACTGCATTTGCTTACCGATTCTCATTGCAGATACACAACAAGCAATTCCGTAATCATCGCCGTAATCAGCACGCATAATGTCATCATTTTCATATTGAATTGCTGATGTTTTGATGGACATTTTCGCACAGTAGTTTTTAAAGTTCTCTGGTAATTGTTTAGACCAAAGAACTGTTAAATTCGGTTCTGGAGCTGGTCCTAAATTATCTAATGTATGCAAGAAACGGAATGAGTTCTTTGTTACTAATGGACGACCATCTAATGCAATACCACCGATAGATTCAGTTACCCAAGTTGGGTCACCAGAGAATAATTCATTATAATCAGGTGTTCTTGCGAATTTCACAAGACGTAATTTCATAATGAAGTGATCTACAATTTCTTGTACTTCTTCTTCTGTTAAAGTACCATTTGCTAAATCTCTTTCAATGTAAATATCTAAGAATGTAGAAGTACGTCCAAGACTCATTGCAGCTCCGTTTTGCTCTTTAATCGCCGCAAGATATGCGAAGTATAACCATTGGAACGCTTCTTGTGCATTTGTTGCTGGTTTAGAAATATCGAAACCATGAGAAGCAGCCATTTGTTTTAGTTCTTGAAGTGCACGCATTTGCTCAGATAATTCTTCGCGTAAACGCATTGTATCTTCGCTCATTACACCGCCAGTTAAATTTAAATCAGCTTTTTTCGCTTCAATTAAATGATCAATACCATATAATGCTACGCGTCGATAGTCACCGATAATGCGTCCACGACCGTATGCATCTGGAAGACCAGTAATAACGCCTGATTTACGTGCATTTCTCATTTCTGGTGTATAGGCATCGAATACACCTTGGTTATGAGTTTTTCTCCAATCTCTAAAAATACGACTAAGTTCTTTGTCCATTTCGTATCCATAAGATTCACAAGCTTGCTCCGCCATACGAATACCACCATATGGTTGTAAAGAACGTTTAAATGGTTTATCAGTTTGGAAACCGACTACCTTTTCAATATCTTTATTTAAGTATCCTGGGTCATGTGATGTAATAGAAGAAACAATTTTTGTATCCATATCAAGAACGCCACCGTTTTCACGTTCTTTTGTTGTTAAATCCATTACTTGATCCCAAAGTTTTTTCGTTGCTTCAGTTGCTTCTGCTAAGAAAGATTCGTCTCCTTCGAAAACGTTTACATTATTTAAAATGAAATCGCGAACATCAATCTCTGCTTTCCATTTTTCACCTTTAAAGTTTTCCCATGCGTTTTTAACATTTTCTAATACTTGAGTCATCCTAATCTCCTCCATTTTTGATTAGTACAGGACTAAGATTTTTTATATAACAGCTTACACACTTAGAATACTACTTTTTTAAGAAAGTGAACGAAATAGTTGTGACATGTTTGTGAAAAGTTGAGCAAACTACTATATATATAGTGGTAACTTCATTTAAAAGTCTTTAAAATTAACCCTTTCCTTAATTGTATTTTTTTGGTATTCTTATATACGAGTCCTATTTTGTAATATAAGAACAATACCCATTGTAGAGCTGTAATACTCTTATCTCCTAATCTGTTATAGTTTTTATAACAGAACAAAAAAGTGTACACATGTTGTACACTTTTTTGTTACTTCTATAAAACATCTCTTTTTCTATTGCCATCATAGAATCCGCCACGATTGTCTGTTAATGCAATTATTTGCTCTAGTCCCTCTATATGATCACCTATAATTCGAAGTACAGCTGGAGGATGACCTATTTTTGCAAAATGTTCACTGGGACGAATACGGTTCATCTTATCAACCTCAACACGATATACACACGCAATTTCAAATCCAGAAAGAAGAGCCTTCACTTGTGCTACACAAGGTGACAATAAAGATTTATACCCAATTGCTTTCAAACACTTGTGGCTAAATGCATTAGGTACCGCAATAAGTGATCCTACCCCTAAATCCTTTCTATCACAAGCTAAATTTAGTGCATACTTAAACGCAGTTACAAGATGAAGTGGTACTCTTAGATCTAAATAATGATTTAAATCATTTAATGCGACGTCCTTTCCATCTGCAATAGCTTTTGCAAAAGGATATAGCTCCCTAGCTGGAATAACAAAATCACCATCTATAAATAACACAATTTCTCCTTTTGCAAAATAAGTTCCAAGTGAACGCCCTACATCGTTTCCAAGGGCTTCTTTATATACAATTGTCGTTGCGCCCTTGTCTTTTGCAATCGTTGCTGTTTTATCTGACGAACCATTTACGACGACGATGATTTCAAAAGGTTCAATTTTACGAAGCTCTTCTATAACGTTTCCAATTGTTTTCTCTTCATCTTGTACAGGAATAACAACCGATAGTTGCTTTCCTTTATACAAATTGGATGTAACGCCCCATCCTTGATAAAAATCTTCGAAATTTAAAGTATGATAGACGCTATTCCTTTTCCTATTTCCATCATAATATCCCCCGCGTGTATCACTGCTTACTATCCGTTCCGCAACAGCTTCTATATGATCACCTATCATTCTTCTTTCAGATTGAGAAAGGCTCGTGCCATATGCAGCATGTTCAACCGGTCGAAATTTATTCGGCGTAATAACATCAATAGCACAATGACGGCTAATTCTCCATTTACTTTGTGCTATACGTAAATGAGCTACAATAGGATTAACTAAACATTCGTATCCAATACTCTGGACGACTTCTTTCGTCAACGCATGAGGTACAGATAATAAAGAATCTATTTTTAATTCTTCACGCTCTAACATTGCATTTAATATTTGACGCCACACTGTAACAGAATGGGGTTTTTGTTTCTTTAAAAACAATGCGTCCAAATTATTTAAAACGATGTCAGTCTGATCATGTAAAATCGGATTAAGAAACAATTGTAATTTTGAAGTTGGAATAGCAAAGTCCCCATCTATAAATAGTAATACATCACCTATCGCATATTTTGCGCCAACTGCACGTCCAACATCGTTTCCTAATAGTTCTGTATGCCTGATTACTTTACATCCTAACCGATTAGCAACCTCTTCTGTACCATCATTACAACCATTTGCTATTACAATAATCTCTACTGGATTTAACGGTTTTACCGATTGAATAACGTCTGAAATTGTATCCACTTCATTACTTGCAGGAATAATAACTGATAGCGACTTAGCCATTGTTTTCTTCATGAAACCACTTAATAGTTTCTTTCAATCCTTGTTCCCACGTTACTGTCGCTTGAAATTGAACAAGCTCTCTTAACTTCGTTACGTTCGGCCTTCTATTTGGAATTTCTTCAAAGCCATGTGGATATACTTCCTCAAAAGGAACTTGTATAATTTTTGAAGAAGATTTCGTTAGTTTTTTAATTGTTTCTGCTACTTCTTTTATACTCTTTTCGTTCTCGGAACCTATATTAATAATCTCACCATTTACCTTCTCATCCATTGCTCGAATCGTTGCCTCTACCGCATCACTTACATACGTAAAGCAACGTGTCTGCTTTCCATCTCCATATACGAGAATATCTTCTCCTTGCAGGGCCGCACTGATAAATCGTGGGATTACCCCTGCATACGGACCATCTTTCGCTCTTGGACCATAAATATTAAAATAACGAACAATTGTTACCGGTAAACCTTCTAATGCGTAGCCTAAACATAATGTTTCTTCTAATGTTTTACACACTGCATAACTCCAACGTATTTTAGAAGTTGCCCCGTACAATCGGTCCCCTTCTTCTGAGAAAGGCGGTTTGCCCTTGCCATATACTTCGGAAGTAGATGCAAAAACTACTTTCTTCTTTCCTTTTAATGCTGCTTGTAAAATGTTTCTCGTTCCATCAAAATTCGTTTCAATGAGCTCTATACTTTTTTCCATTGTCGTTTTAACACCTAAAATTGCTGCTAAATGAAACACTACATCATGTTGATTTACTAACTCATAAATAGAATTTTTGTCTAAAACACTTATTGGAATAACCCGCATCTCTCTCATTAGCTCATTATGATACTTATTTTTCCCTTTATAGAAGTTATCCACAATCGTGACTTCATAACCCCTTCTCACCAACTCTTCAGCTAAATGAGATCCAATAAATCCGGCCCCACCTGTAATTAAACATTTCTTACTCATACACTCACCTTCTTTATAATTCCCCTTGTATCTATTACTCGGTTCATTCCTTTAAAAAGCTTCCAATCGATATTAGAATGATCAGTTAAAATTAAAATACAACCTGCCTCTTTAACTGTTTGTTCATCCAAGGCAACGGATTGATACACCTTATCTCCAATTTCTGCAGAAGAAATATATGAATCATGGTATTTTATCTTGTATCCTTCTTTTATTAGTAATTGAATAATTGGCAAAGCCGGTGATTCCCTCAAATCATTTACATCTTTCTTATACGCGATTCCTACAATTAAAACTAGTCCGGGTGATTGCACCATGCCCTTTACTTTCCGGACAATTTTCTCTGGCATTTCTTCATTAATTACATGTGCCGCCTCAATTAATTGACTAATTGCCCCATTCTTTTTTATTCTCCATTGAAAATATAAAGGATCTACGGGAATACAGTGCCCCCCTATCCCTGGTCCTGGCCAATACGGAGTAAATCCAAACGGTTTTGTAGATGCCGCTTCAATAACCTCATAAAAATCAATCCCTAAACTTTCACATAGTGTGTTTAACTCATTTACTAAAGAAATGTTAACTAAGCGCTGAATATTTTCAAATAGCTTACACATCTCTGCTACTTTCGGAGAGCTAACAGGTACAACTACGTCAAAAATGCTACTATATAAATCCTGTACTTTTTGTTTGCACTTTTCTGTTTGTCCACTAATAACTTTTGGAATAGCTTGAACTGAATATTGACTATTTGCTGGATCAATTCTCTCAGGAGAATATCCAATATAGAAATCTTCTCCTACCTTTTTGCCGGCTTGAGAAATAATAGGAATAATAACTTCCTCAAGTGTGCCTGGGTATGTGGAACTTTCAAAAATGAAGGTTTGTCCTTTTTGGAGATTTTGTTGTATATAATGCGAAGCTGAAATGAGGGCACTTAAATCTGGTTCTCTTCGTTCATTAATTGGAGTTGGAACAGTAACAATAACATAATCACTATTTTGGAAATCAGTAATACCTTTATCTGGTGTATTTACTATTAATTTATTTTTAGTCAATAAACTTTGTAACACTTTAGAAGAAACATCTGGAATATAACTTTCTCCTTTTATAATCGATTCTATTTTTCTAGTATCTTTATCTAATCCTAGTACGGTATATCCTCTTTCTGCAAAATGGACTGCTAAAGGAAGACCAACATACCCTAATCCAATAATAGCTACTTTACTACTAGCATTCATCTGTATTCTTTTCTTCCTTTCTCAATTGTTGAATAATGTCTCTATCGCGATCTCCATCCGTAAAACTCCCACGTTCGTCTGTATATTGTAATAGATAAGCAATCGCCTCAAGTTGATCACCGAAAATACGGTCAAATGCCGGAATACGTCCATTTACAAACCCATGTTGCTCCGGGCGTACCCGATTGGTTTTTATAACATCTACAAATTCTACTGCTGTAATAGAAAAAACCTCCAAAATAGCTTTCATTTGGGCTAATGGCGGAATAACAAGCGAGTCATATCCTATTTTCTCTATTACCCTTTTATGCATAGCATGTGGTACTGCCGTTAATGAGTTATTCCATAAATCCGGTCTTTTCGCTACTAAATTCACAAAATATTTCCCCATACTAATTGGATCTGCAGGATGAAACATATCTAATAAGCATTGTAAATCATTTAAAACCACGTCACTTCCATCTTCAACAGCTTGCAAAAATGGAGTGAGTTTTTTTGCTGGAATAACAAAATCACCATCAACGAATAAACAAATATCTGCCGTAGCATGCATGGCACCTATCGCTCGTGCTACATTATGTCCAAGCGCCTTCGTAAATTCAACAACAATAACATTTTCTAGCTTTGCGTGTTTAACAGTCTCAAAATCTGCGCCATTCGCGACAACAATAATTTCATCTACCCCTGCTTTTTTCACTTCTTGTATAACAGATCTTATCGTCATTTTTTCTTCTGACACTGGTATAATCGCACTATATTTCGCTTTTTCCTTCTTTAATACAACGGGTTTATAGTTCCCTATAAACTCTCTATCCCTGTTTCCCTCCGAAAAACCGCCGCGTTTACCATATGTTTCGATTACGTATTGTAAAGCACGTAAATGATCACCCATAATACGGCTAGTCGCTTTCGGATAAGGAGAACCAGGTGATGTTCCCGTATGCACAGGACGAACCTTATTTGTGTGAATTACATCGACCGAAGCCGTATCAACAATATCTACTCCTCTAGACATCGCCATCGCTTGAAATAGTGCTGGATCTGCTAAATTCCACCACCCAAGTTTCTCGATAACTTTCCTGTTCATCGCATGTGGAATTGCGATTAAAGATCCAACAACAAGCTCCTTTTTATTCAAATAACGATTCAACATGAACTTTCCAACTGTCGTATAATGTGGTCTCATCTTTAAATAAACCGACCATGTTAAATTATTCACAACAATTTGATGCCCTTGTTGAATCCCTTTCACGAAACGTTGTAACTCTTTACTATCAATAACAATATCACCATCTAAAAACAAGACAATTTCACCTTTTGCTTCTCTAGCTCCAATAGCCCGTCCAACATCATTGCCAAGAGAATGTTTATAATAAATCATGTGACAATGATGTTGTAACGCTATTTTTTTCGTCCCATCTGTTGACCCATTATCTACCACGATAATTTCGTAAGGCTCGAGCTTCTCCACTTCTACTAAAACTTGCGATAAAGTACTCGCTTCATTGTGCGCTGGAATAACAACTGATACTCTCATACTTGTATCACGCTTACCCTTCCAATCGAACATAAGCAATAATAGGAGTACGCACAATTACATCTTCCGGTGGTCCATAAGAAGGAGAAGTACGCACAATTATCGCCCCATCTGTCACAGATAAAAGAATGCCTGTAACAATTTCTACAGCTGTCACAACTTGCACTAGCTCACCAACATGGTTACGTAATTCATCAGTAAATAACATATATAACTCTCCTTTCTTACACTTCTTTAATTGATATAATGCTTGTAAATGGTAATAAAACTTCAGTTCCTATTCCTTCTTGCAATGTTAAGAAATCATCACCAACTGCTACAATAACGCCTGTTAATTGTCCAACCGTCACCGTAATTTCTACGTTTTTACCTAAATACTGCTTTGCAATTTCTTTAAAAGGTGATGTATTGCATTCTTTTAAAATATTACAAATAATAGATTGAAATTGACTTGATTTTATAAATTCTTCCGTAGCTTGCTTAGAGTTTCTTTGAATAAACCTTGCAAAGTTTTGCGAAAATAAAAGTCGTTCCACAGCAGGCAATAATTTGTCATCTAAAAAATAGCCTAATTGTCTATTAAATAATCTTGATAACTTATGCCAATATTTTCCGAACAGACACATACACTTCTCCTCCTATTATTTTTAGATTACAAAATTTTACATCCATACATCTTAATGTATACAAAACAGATATTTTTGTGATAGGTAAGACATACATTTTCTAAAAGAAATATTTGTTTAAGGGCATAAAAAAAACTATCCAAAAGGATAGTTTCTTACACTTCAATATTCCGCAACATTGTATAAATGTCGTTATTCACTTTACCAAACGATTTAATGTTGTTTTGGATGTTAGATAATAAAACGACATACACACTTCCGCTTTTACTAAATCCATTTAAGCAATTCCATCCTGGCATTACACCGTGATTCGAATAACTTCCTGGGTCTACGTACCATCCAAATCCGTAATCTTTTTTTCCGCCTGTAAACATTTGATCATAGCTCTCTTTTGAAATTAACTTTCCAGAGAAGAGTGCTTCGTTAAATAAATATAAATCATGTGCACTCGTATATATATCACCACAACCATATAGTTGTGACATGCTCGGAATATTAGGTGTTGTCATATTGTTATTTACTATTTTATAACCCGTTGATGGGAATCTTGTTTGTTCTAATTCTGTGCCAAAACCAGAATGTTTCATACCCACAGTAGCAAAAATATGTTGTTTAATATATTCTTCGAGCGGCTGTCCACTTACCTTCTCGGCAATGTATGCAAGTATAGAGTAGTTCGAATCGGAATACTTCCACTTCTCTCCTGGACCACCAATACGCTTTTGATTTCCTATTCGCTTTATCAGTTCTTCATGAGAAATATCTTCTTTTCCCTGCTCATATTCTGGAATCCCTGATGTATGTGTTAATAGATGTTTTAGCTGAATACTATTACCTTGTGGAAAATCTGGAATATACTTCGCAACAGTATCTTCTACTTGTACTTTTTTTTGATCTTTCAACTGCATAATAGCGGTTGCTACAAACGCCTTTGAAATAGAACCAATATAAAAAGTCGTCTCTGAATTATTGGGTACTTGCTGCTCTTTATTTGCCATACCGTACCCTTTATTCAGAAGAACTTTTCCGTTCTTCACAATAACAGCTGTCCCGCTAAATCCTGCGTTTTGTAAATACTGGTCCAATTGAGCGTTTTCATTAATTTCTTGAGGTGGTCCTTCAGTAGGCTGTTCCGCAGCTTGCGCTTGCTTCACTTGTTCTTCCTGCTCTTTTTGTTTTTGTTCTTCTT
>NZ_JAKUFY010000145.1:0-11084 GCF_022663675.1 Bacillus cereus group sp. BfR-BA-01355 | reverse complement strand
CTAGATTGTTCGGTGGCTTCGCTTCTTCCTACAAGGCAAAAAGCGCCTTTACGTCAGAAGCTCCATCCCCCCTCACAATCTGAACGAGCCGCTTCCGCTTTTCATTGTCTAGCTCCACCTCCTAGCCCTTCATGTCTAAGAACCTTCCGCACGAGAAGACAAAAAGCGTCTTCTGTACGGAAGAACCTTAGCCAACAGGGCTAAACAGTCGGTTTCGCTTTTCTTTTGCAAAAATAAACAGGAAACAACATGAAAATAACGAATATACTATATACTAAGTTCAAGGTTATATAGTATATGGTGATCGGGTGATGACATATGATTTATGTAGAAAAAGTCATTATTGTAGAAGGTACATCAGATAGAAGAAAGATTGAATCTATTATTCGTGAACCGGTGGAAATTGTTTGTACAAATGGTACAATTGGTTTATCGAAAATGGATGAGCTCGTTGATCAGTTTTTTGATAAGGAAGTGTATGTGCTAGTAGATGCTGATGATGCTGGAGAAAAGTTAAGAAAACAATTTCGAAAAGAATTTCCGCAAGCCGAGCATATCTATATTGATCGCTCGTACCGAGAAGTGGCAACTGCGCCATCTACACACTTAGCAAATGTATTATGGGGAGCCGACATTGACGTTTATACAGAATATTTACGGTAAGGAATGATAGAAGTGATTGATTGGACAGGAGCCGAAGCTACATCCCTAATAGAGAACGAAGAAAAAACAGTGTTATATGTATATACTCCAATGTGTGGAACATGCCAATTAGCAAAAAAGATGTTAACAGTCGTTGAGATGACAATTGAAGAGTTGAAAATTGGGATGTTAGATTTAAATTATGCTCCACATTTAGCAAAAGAGTATGGGATTGAAAGTGTACCTTGTTTACTTGTTTTTGAAAATGGGACACTGATGAAGAAGATATACGCATTTCATTCGGTTGAATATTTATATACGGAATTAAAGTAGGCGGCAAAATTTTTGCCGCCTCGACATATTTCTTGGGAAATATGTCGAGATGCAGGATGGATACAGTATTTGTCGAGCGAAAATAACAGGATTGCTCTTTAGTGAGAGGGAATGGTATGTAATAGAAAGTGATATGAAGGATGTGATTTAGGGTGAGATTATATTCTTTGCTTCAATCATTTGTAAATTACGCTAATGGTCAATATCATTTAGAGCCGCTTTTAAGACGAGAGGAAAAAACTGTTAATTTCCGTTTGGGAGATGAAAGTTGTTCGTTACAAATTTCAAGAGATTATATAGAGCTGGTACATGAGGAAAGAGGAACGGAACAAATCATTTGCTTAGACGAAAAGGATATAGAACAATTGGTTAATGGAAATGTACGATTGCAAATGTTAATGAACGATGGACGTGTACAATATTCGGGAACGTATCGAACGATGCTATTAGTCGAATCGATGTTTCATATATGTAAACCGATGTCAGTAGGTGCTTAAAATTCTGAAGGTTCATTTTTTGCGAAAATTTCTGTTGACATGGTGTTTGGATATTGATACAATTCAATTCATAAAATATAGACAATTTCATAAATTACAAATCAGACGAAAATTGAATCTGATTTCTCTTATCAAGAGAGGTGGAGGGACTGTGCCCTGTGAAGCCCGGCAACCGTCAACTTATGTTGAAATGGTGCCAATTCCTGCAAAGCAAATGCTTTGAGAGATGAGAGAGAGGGATAATGTTGTTATATACGCACATAAACCTTTCTGCTTCTCTAAAGCAGAAAGGTTTTTTTATTGTTTGAATGTGGAGGACATTCAAACAATAAAAGTAGTGATAACGGTGGACTACACGCATTAAACATAAAAAATTGCGGAGTCGACCTAAACAAAAAAAGGGGTGATACATCATGATTCTATTAGAGAATGTAAAGAAAATATATAAAGCAAAAAGCGGTGATGTCACTGCTGTAGATAACGCCAATTTAAAAATAGAAAAAGGCGAAATATTTGGTGTTATCGGATATAGCGGCGCTGGGAAAAGTTCTTTAATCAGATTGTTTAATCAGTTAGAAAAACCGACTTCTGGCCAAATTACAATTGCGAATCGTGTTATATCAACAATTACAGGAAGTGAACTTCGTAAGGCAAGGCAAGAAATCGGAATGATTTTTCAACACTTCAACTTACTTTGGTCACGAACTGTACGTGAAAATATTGAGTTTCCACTTGAAATTGCAGGTGTTGATAAAGCGAAGAGAAGAAAACGTGTTGATGAATTAATTCATCTTGTCGGATTAGAAGGAAGAGGAGACGCATACCCATCTCAGCTAAGCGGAGGACAAAAGCAACGCGTTGGGATTGCAAGAGCATTAGCTAACAATCCACAAGTACTTTTATGTGATGAAGCAACGTCAGCTCTTGATCCAGAAACGACAGATCAAATTTTGGATTTACTATTAGACATTAATAAGCGCCTTGGTTTAACGATTGTACTGATTACACATGAGATGCACGTGATTCGAAAGATTTGTAATCGTGTGGCGGTAATGGAGAGAGGAAAGATTGTAGAAACAGGTCCAGTACTTGATGTATTCCGTAATCCGAAGCAAGATATTACGAAACGATTTGTACAGCAGTTAACAGATTCTGAAGATACAAATGAAACGATTGAAAGTTTAATTGAAAAATATCCAGATGGAAAAGTAATTCGTTTGCAATTTATCGGTGAGGCTGTAGAAAGACCAGTGCTTCAACGATTGATGCAACGCAGTGATATAGAAGTTAGCATTTTGCAAGGAAATATCGCACAAACGAATAACGGTTCTTACGGTAGTTTAGTTGTTCATTTAAATGGTGAGGAAACAGCGATCCAACAAGCAATAGAAGGAATTCATCAAGATCAAGTAGAGCTGGAGGTGATTGCACATGGATAAGTTACTCGCAAATGTTGATTGGAATCAAATGTTAGAAGCAACTGGTGAAACGTTATATATGACGGCAATCGCAGCTCTTGCGACATTTGTTTTAGGATTAATTTTAGGATTGTTACTCTTCATGACAGCGAAAGATAATTTATGGGAAAACAAATCAATTAATACGGTGATTGGAGCATTCGTAAATATATTCCGTTCTATACCGTTCATCATTTTAATTATTTTATTAATCCCATTCACAAAGATTCTTCTTGGAACAATTCTTGGAGCAAGTGCAGCGCTGCCGGCTTTAATTATTGGAGCGGCACCATTCTACGCGAGAATGGTTGAAATCGCACTTCGCGAAATTGATAAAGGTGTAATTGAAGCTTCAAAAGCAATGGGAGCAAAAACAAGCACAATTATTTTGAAAGTGTTAATTCCAGAATCGTTACCAGCATTAGTATCTGGTATTACGGTTACGACAATTGCTTTAGTAGGCTATACAGCAATGGCGGGAGTTGTTGGTGCTGGTGGTCTTGGAACACTAGCTTATTTAGAAGGATTCCAGCGAGGAAATAACGATGTAACAATCGTTGCGACAATTTGTGTATTACTAGTTGTATTTTTAATTCAGTGGATTGGTGACAGTTTAACGACTCGAATAGATAAACGATAATAAAAAACGGGAGGATGTTTCAAATGAAAAAATTATTACTTACAGCACTTATTTCAACTTCAATTTTTGGCTTAGCTGCTTGTGGCGGGAAAGATAAAGATGAAAAGAAACTTGTTGTTGGTGCTTCTAACGTACCGCACGCTGAAATTTTAGAAAAGGCAAAACCGTTACTTGAGA
This sequence comes from Bacillus cereus group sp. BfR-BA-01355, assembly GCF_022663675.1. NCBI lineage: Bacteria > Bacillati > Bacillota > Bacilli > Caryophanales > Bacillaceae > Bacillus > Bacillus cereus group sp. BfR-BA-01355. Next base: position 7,338 of record NZ_JAKUFY010000145.1, on the reverse strand, counting down.
AAAAAGGAATTGATTTAGAAGTGAAAAAATTCCAAGATTACGTGTTGCCAAATAAATCGTTAGCGGATAAGGATTTAGATGCAAACTACTTCCAGCACATTCCGTATTTAGAAAAAGAAATTAAAGATAAAAAGTATGACTTTGAAGTAGCAGGGAAAATTCATTTAGAGCCAATTGGTGTATATTCTCAAAAATATAAGAGTTTAAAAGAACTTCCGGACGGAGCGACAATTATTATGAGTAATTCTGTTGCTGACCATGGACGTGGTTTAGCAATTTTACAAAAAGAAGGTATTTTAAAAGTTAAAGATGGGGTAGATCCAGTTAAAGCAACTCCAAAAGATATTGCAGATAATCCGAAAAATCTAAAATTCAAAACGGATATCGAGCCTGGTTTATTGCCACAAGTGTATAACAATAAAGAAGGCGATGCTGTTTTAATTAACTCTAACTATGCAATTGATGCAAAGTTAAATCCGGAAAAAGATGCAATTGCAATTGAAGGAAATGATTCACCGTACGCAAACATAGTAGCTGTTCGTAAAGGCGATAAAGATAAGAAAGAGATTAAAGCTCTTGTAGAAGTATTACATTCTAAAGAAATTGAAGACTTCATTAATAAAGAATATAAAGGGGCAGTTGTTCCTGTAAAAGAATAATTGCTGAAAAGGGCTGGTGTATGCCAGCCTTTTTTATAACTACATAACTATAGGGGAGAAGGGGACATCATATGAGAAAGATTCTATTGTCAGTTGTTACAGCGCTGTCTGTATTTACATTAGCTGCTTGCGGAGGGAAAGAAGAGAATAAGCTTGTTGTTGGAGCTTCTAACGTGCCGCACGCTGTTATTTTGGAGAAAGCACAGCCAATCTTAGAGAAAAAAGGCATTAAGTTAGAGATTAAAAAGTTCCAGGATTATGTACTGCCAAATAAAGCGTTAGCGGATAAGGAAATTGATGCGAACTACTTCCAACACATTCCTTACTTAGATAAAGAAATTCAAGAAAAGGGATATAAAATTGTAAACGCAGGAAAAATCCATTTAGAGCCAATGGGGATTTATTCTAAGAAATATAAAAGTTTAAAAGAATTGCCAGATGGCGGAACAGTTATTATGAGTAATAACGTAGCGGAGCGTGGCCGTATGCTCGCATTGTTACAAAAAGGCGGCGTTATTAAATTAAAAGACGGTGTAGATGTTGTTAAAGCGACAGTAAAAGATGTTGTAGAAAATCCGAAAAACTTAAAGTTTAAAACAGATGTAGAGCCTGGATTGTCACCAAAGCTGTATGAAAATAATGAGGGAGATGCTTTATTTATTAATTCGAACTATGCAATTGATGCAAAATTAAATCCAACGAAGGATGCAATTGCGATTGAAGGATCAGACTCTCCGTATGCAAACATCATTGCAGTTCGTAAAGGTGACGAGAAGAAAAAAGAAATTAAAGAATTAGTAGAAGTATTGCATTCAAAAGAAATTCAAGACTTTATTAATAAAGAATATAAAGGTGCTGTACTTCCGATAAGTGAATAATTATAAGGAAAGGACTGGGAATTTACCGGTCCTTTTTTCTTTATATAAATAAGAAGAAAGGTGTATCATATAAAGGTGAAAAGGAAATTCTTATATACATTTGTGAAAAAACGGTTACTTTTTTTCGTCGTTTGCGATATCATTTTATTTGATATAAAATTAGAATGAGAATAAAATGAGAATATGAACGTTTTAGGAATTTTTAAAATGTATATATAGGATTAATGGAGGTATTGAGATGGCTGGTTCTACATTAACGGTTAAAGACTTACACGTATCAATTGACGGCAAAGAAATTTTAAAGGGTGTAAACCTTGAAGTAAAAGGTGGAGAAATCCACGCAATTATGGGACCTAACGGAACAGGTAAATCAACTTTATCTTCTGCAATTATGGGTCACCCAAAGTATGAAGTAACAGAAGGTAGCATCATCATCGACGGTGAAGATGTATTAGAAATGGAAGTAGACGAGCGCGCACAAGCGGGTCTATTCCTAGCAATGCAATATCCAAGTGAAATTAGCGGAGTAACAAACGCTGACTTCTTACGTTCTGCAATTAACGCACGTCGTGAAGAAGGCGATGAAATTTCTCTTATGAAATTTATCCGTACATTAGATAAAAACATGGAATTCCTAGAAATGGATCCAGAAATGGCACAACGTTACTTAAACGAAGGTTTCTCTGGTGGAGAGAAAAAACGTAACGAAATTCTTCAATTAATGATGATTGAGCCAAAAATCGCAATCTTAGACGAAATCGACTCAGGTCTTGATATCGATGCATTAAAAGTTGTATCTAAAGGTATTAACCAAATGCGCGGCGAAGAGTTCGGTTGCCTAATGATTACGCATTACCAACGTTTATTAAACTACATCACTCCAGACTTCGTTCACGTTATGATGAACGGTCGTATTGTTAAATCTGGTGGCCCTGAGCTTGCACAACGTCTAGAAGCTGAAGGTTACGACTGGATTAAAAAAGAATTAGGTATTGAAGACGAAACAGCAGAGCAAGAAGCGTAAGAGAGGAGCATAAACATGACAATCGGTACATTACCTTTCGATCAAGAAACAATCCGTCAGCGCGCAAGCGAAGTAAACGAAGCTGCTTGGTTGACTGAGTTCCGCTTACAAGCTCTTGCACAAGCAACAGAACTTCCAATGCCAACGCCTGATAAAACGAAAATTGAAAAATGGGACTTTATCGGAAAAGGCGACGCTGCTAAGCAAGAGCCTGTAAGTTCTTTAACAGAGCTTCCAGAAGCAGTGAAAAACTTAATCGATGAAAATAACAGTGTATTAGTACAACGTACTGGTACAACTGCGTTCGTTTCTTTAGCAGACGAAGCAAAAGAAAAAGGTGTTATTTTTACAGACATCGTAACAGCTGCAACAGAGCATGCTGAACTATTACAAAAGTATTTAATGAAAGACGGCGTGAAGGTAGACGAGCATCGTTTAACTGCACTTCATGCTGCATTAATCAACGGCGGTGCATTCGTATATGTTCCGAAAAACGTTGTTCTTGAAACTCCACTTCAAGCTGTATTCTTAGTAGACGGCGAAGAAGCTAACGTATATAACCATGTATTATTCGTAGCTGATGCGAACAGTACTGCAACTTATGTAGAAAACTATGTTGCAAATGAAAATGCTAAAGGTATTGCAAATATCGTAGCAGAAGTAATTGTGGAACAAGGCGCACAAGTGAAATTTGGTGCGGTTGATCTATTAGCAAAAGACGTAACAACTTACGTTAACCGCCGCGGTGTTGTTGGACGCGACGGCCGCATTGATTGGGCTCTAGGCCTTATGAATGACGGAAATACAATTTCCGAGAACGTTACAAACTTAATGGGCGACGGTTCATATGCTGATACGAAAACAGTAACAATTGGCCGTGGTAACCAAACGCAAAACTTTACAACTAAAGTTGTTCACTTCGGTAAACACTCTGAAGGTTGGATTTTAAAACACGGTGTACAAAAAGATAGTGCAACATCTATCTTTAACGGAATTGGTAAGATTGAACACGGTGCATCTAAATCAAACGCACAACAATCTTCTCGCGTTCTTATGTTAGATGAGAAAGCTCGTGGGGATGCAAACCCAATTCTTTTAATCGACGAAGATGATGTAATGGCAGGTCACGCAGCTTCAGTAGGCCGCGTAGATCCGTACCAATTATACTACTTGATGAGCCGTGGTATTCCAAAACGCGAAGCAGAACGTTTAGTCATCCATGGATTCTTAGCACCTGTAGTAAATGAGCTTCCAATTGAAGGAGTAAAAGCACAGCTTGTTGAGGTAATTGAAAGGAAAGTTCGCTAATGAATATTCATGAAATACGCAAACAGTTTCCAATTCTTGATCAAAAAGTGAACGGCAAACAACTTGTATATTTCGATAGTGCAGCAACTTCTCAAAAACCAATTCAAGTCATTGAAACGTTAGAACGTTACTATAAAGAATATAATTCTAACGTGCATCGCGGTGTTCATACGCTCGGTACGAAAGCTACCGACGCGTATGAAGGTGCACGCGAGAAAGTTCGCAAGTTTATTAACGCGAAATCAATGGAAGAGATTATTTTCACGCGCGGAACGACAACTGCATTAAATACAGTAGCGGCTAGCTATGGTCTTGAAAATGTAAAAGAAGGCGATGAAATCGTTATTTCTTACATGGAGCACCATAGTAACATCATTCCGTGGCAACAAGTTGCGAAGAAAACTGGTGCAACTTTAAAATACCTTCCGCTTCAACCAGACGGTACAATTTCTTTAGAAGATGTTCGTCAAACAGTTACACCGAATACAAAAATCGTTTCTATTATGCAAGTTTCAAACGTGCTTGGAACGATTAACCCTGTAAAAGAAATCGGAGCGATCGCACACGAAAATGGCGCAATTATGGTCGTTGACGGTGCACAAAGTACACCTCACATGAAAGTAGATGTACAAGATTTAAACTGTGATTTCTACGCATTATCTGCTCATAAGATGTGCGGACCTACAGGCATCGGCGTATTATATGGTAAAAAAGAATTGCTGAACAATATGGAGCCAATTGAATTTGGCGGTGAAATGATTGATTTCGTAGATTTACAAGAATCTACTTGGAAAGAGCTTCCGTGGAAGTTTGAAGCAGGTACACCGATTATCGGTAATGCAATCGGACTTGGTGCGGCAATTGATTTCCTAGAAGAAATCGGTCTTGATAATATTGAAAAGCATGAACATGAATTAGCGCAATACGCTTTAGAAAGACTATCAGAAGTAGATGGCGTTACAATTTATGGTCCAAAGCATCGCGCTGGTCTTGTTACATTTAATATTGAAGACGTACATCCTCACGATGTAGCGACTGTATTAGATGTAGAAGGCATTGCAGTTCGCGCAGGACATCACTGTGCACAACCGCTTATGAAGTGGCTAAAAGCTTCTTCAACAGCACGTGCGAGCTTCTATTTATATAATACAAAAGAAGAAATTGATACATTTGTTGAATCGCTAATCAAGACAAAGGAGTATTTCACAAATGTCATTTAATAATTTAGATACGTTATATCGTCAAGTTATTATGGATCATTATAAGAATCCTCGTAACAATGGCGTGTTAGAAGATAGTGTTACTGTTAACTTGAACAATCCAACTTGCGGCGATCGTATTCAACTTACGATGAAAGTAGAAGAAGGTATTGTGCAAGAGGCGAAGTTTGAAGGCGAAGGATGTTCAATCTCAATGTCTTCAGCTTCAATGATGACACAAGCGGTAAAAGGTAAGAAAATTGAAGAAGCACTTCAGCTTTCGAAAATTTTCTCTGACATGATGCTAGGAAAAGAGTACGATGACAGCATCGATTTAGGAGATATTGAAGCATTACAAGGCGTATGCAAGTTCCCTGCACGTATTAAATGTGCAACATTAGCGTGGAAAGCGTTAGAAAAGGGCTTAAACGAAGATAAGTAATGTTAAAGGTTCCTAAAAATGAGGTTATCTAAGGAGGGACACACCAACATGGCGAAGCAACTGCCAGATATCGGCGATTACAAATATGGTTTCAAAGACAAAGACGTTTCGATTTTCCGTGCTGGACGCGGTTTAACAAAAGAAATCGTTGAAGAGATTTCACGTATGAAAGAAGAACCACAGTGGATGTTAGACTTCCGTTTAAAATCACTGGATAAGTTCTATGAAATGCCAATGCCACAATGGGGCGGCGACTTAAATGACTTAGATTTCGATGAAATTACGTACTACGTAAAACCATCTGAGAAATCTGAGAAGTCTTGGGATGAAGTACCTGATGAAATTAAAGCAACATTTGATAAATTAGGTATTCCAGAAGCTGAGCAAAAATATTTAGCTGGTGTATCTGCACAGTACGAATCTGAAGTTGTATACCACAACATGAAAGAAGACCTAGAAGCTCTAGGAATCGTCTTCAAAGATACAGATAGCGCATTAAAAGAGAACGAAGATATTTTCCGTGAGCATTTCGGAAAAGTAATCCCACCAACAGACAACAAATTCTCTGCATTAAACTCTGCAGTTTGGTCTGGTGGATCATTCATCTACGTTCCAAAAGGTATTAAAGTTGATACACCACTTCAAGCGTATTTCCGTATTAACTCTGAAAATATGGGACAATTCGAGCGTACGCTTATCATCGTAGACGAAGGTGCACACGTACACTACGTAGAAGGTTGTACAGCACCTGTTTACACTACTAACTCACTTCACAGTGCGGTAGTAGAAATCATCATTAAAAAAGATGCGTATTGCCGTTATACAACAATCCAAAACTGGGCGAACAACGTATACAACCTAGTTACAAAACGTGCGGTTTGTGAAGAAAACGCGACGATGGAATGGATTGATGGTAACATCGGATCTAAATTAACGATGAAATACCCAGCAGTTATCTTAAAAGGCGAAGGCGCTCGTGGTTTAACATTATCAATCGCGATTGCTGGTAAAGGCCAACACCAAGATGCTGGTGCGAAAATGATTCACTTAGCACCAAACACGTCTTCAACAATTGTTTCTAAATCGATTGCGAAGCATGGTGGTAAAGTAACTTACCGTGGTATCGTACACTTCGGACCAAAAGCGAAAAACTCTCGCTCTAACATCGAGTGTGACACGTTAATCATGGATAACCAATCTACATCTGATACAATTCCTTACAACGAAATCAAAAACGATTACGTTTCACTTGAGCACGAAGCGAAAGTATCGAAAGTATCAGAAGAACAATTATTCTACCTAATGAGCCGCGGTATTTCTGAGCAAGAAGCTACAGAAATGATCGTAATGGGCTTCATCGAGCCATTCACTCGCGAACTTCCAATGGAATACGCAGTTGAAATGAACCGCCTAATCAAGTTTGAGATGGAAGGTTCTATTGGTTAAATAGAAATGCGGAGCCGACTGTTCAGACCCGTTGGCTAAGGTTCTTTCGCACAGAAGATGCTTTTTATCTTCTGGTGCGGAAGGTTCTTAGACATGAGGGTTTAGGAGGCAAAGCTGGACAATATTTAAAGTGGAAGCGGCTCGTTCAGTATGTGAGGGGGATGGAGCTTCTGACGTAGAGGCGCTTTTTGCCTCATAGGAAGAAGTGAAGCCACCGAACATTCTAGCCGCTAGAACTGGATAATATATGTATGAAGAAAGCGCCCTGCTGTTGAAGTGACCCCTGTCAAGTAGACAGTATTCAAAAAACACAACTAAGCAACCTGAGTTCTATATTTATATGGACTCAGGTTATTTAGTTTCTTTTGGAACCTTTGGTGAT
>NZ_JAKUFY010000144.1:0-11090 GCF_022663675.1 Bacillus cereus group sp. BfR-BA-01355 | reverse complement strand
AAAATAATACGACGAATGTTTTTTATTTGTAAATTTTAATATCATATTATTCAAAAGTAAAATAATATTTGATATTATTTTATTAAATCAATTTCAACAAAATAACCAATAAAAAAGAGGACGCAGGTTGCGTCCTCTTTTTTATAAATCTTTCACTCGTAATACACGCATTGCATTTAACACTGCAAGTAGTGTCACACCAACATCTGAGAAAACAGCTTCCCACATTGTTGCAATACCAAAGGCACCAAGTAATAGAACGATCCCTTTTACACCTAAAGCAAAGATGATATTTTGCCACACTATACTTCTTGTGCGTTTTGCAATTTTTACAGCTGTCGCAATTTTTGAAGGCTCATCAGTCATAATAACGATGTCTGCCGCTTCAATTGCTGCATCTGATCCTAAACCACCCATCGCAATACCAACGTCTGCACGGGCTAATACTGGTGTATCGTTAATACCGTCACCAACGAAGGCAATTTTTTCTTTTCCATGCTTCGCTGCATCAATTTTTTCAATCTCTTCTACTTTTTGTTGCGGTAGTAATTCCGCATGAACTTCATCTAAGCCTAATTCTTTACCGACAGCTTCACCAACTGTTTTTGCATCACCAGTTAACATTACTGTCTTTTTAATACCTAGTTCTTTTAACTTTTGAATCGCTTGTTTCGAATCCTCTTTTACCTCATCAGAAATAACAATATAACCTGCATATTTTCCATCTATAGCAACGTGAACTAATGTACCTACTGTTTCTGGTTGTTTAAATTCAATATTTTCTTTTCTCATTAATTTTACATTACCTGCAAAAATTTCTTTTCCTTGTACTTTTACGACTGTACCGTGACCAGAAATTTCGTTATAATCATCGATTATTTTTTCATCAATTGATTTTCCATATGCCTTTCGAATAGATTGGGCAATTGGATGGTTAGAATACACTTCAGCAAATGCCGCATACTCTAATAACTCTTCGCTTGTAGTACCTTCGCTCGGTTCCATTTTTGTAACTTTGAAAACACCTTTTGTTAATGTTCCTGTTTTGTCAAAAACAATATATTTTACATCATTTAAAGCTTCTAAATAGTTACTACCTTTTACTAACACACCACTTTTAGATGCACCACCGATACCTCCAAAGAATCCAAGAGGAATGGATACAACTAACGCACATGGACAAGAGATTACTAAGAACACTAAAGCTCTATAAATCCACTCAGAGAATGTAGCCCCTTCTAAAATAAGCGGTGGAATAAACGCCATGATCGCCGCTGTAATAACTACAACTGGAGTGTAGTAACGCGCAAACTTCGTAATAAAGTTTTCTGTTGGTGCTTTTTTACTGCTTGCATTTTGAACTAAATCTAAAATTTTCGATACAGTTGATTCACCAAATTCTTTTGTAACTTCAATTGTCAACACGCCGTTTTGGTTCACAAAGCCACTTAATACATCATTTCCAACTTCAACTTCACGTGGTACAGATTCACCAGTTAATGCTGAAGTATCTACCATTGATGTTCCTTCAATTACTTTTCCGTCTAATGGTACTTTCTCACCTGGCTTAACGATAATATAATCGCCAATTTGTACATCTTCTGGTGATACTTGTTTCGTTTCATTTCCAACCTTTACATTCGCATAATCAGGACGAATATCCATTAATGAAGTAATTGATTTTCGAGAGCGGTTTACCGCAATGCTTTGGAATAGTTCTCCTACTTGATAAAATAGCATTACTGCTACAGCTTCTGAATATTGCTGAATTGCAAAAGCTCCTACAGTTGCAATTGCCATTAAGAAGTTTTCATCAAATACTTGGCCACGAGTTATGTTTTTTACCGCTCTCCAAATGATATCTCCACCTATTAATAAATAAGCAAGGACGAATAACGGAATTGTTACCATTTGTGGTAAGCCCGCTAATGCAGCAATTGCCGTCAAAATTCCGCCAACCACTAATCTCCCTACCATCTTTTTCACATTTGCTTCACCATGATCGTGACTATGTCCGTGGTCATGACCGTTCTTCTCTTCACGAACAACTTTCACATCTGGCTCTAACTTTTGAACGACATTTGTTATATTTGCTACAGTCGCTTCTAGTTCTCTTTTATTCGCAACTTCTACTCGTAGTTTCTTCGATACGAAATCAACAGTTGCTTCTGAGACAGCTGGCATTTCCTTAACTTTATTTTCAATTTTCATTGCACAGTTCGCGCAATCTAAACCTTCTAATATAAATACTTCTTTAGCAATTTTATTTTTTTGTTCTTCTTGCACTTTAATATGCGGTTCTAATTTTGTAACGAGTTGTTTTGCTTCCGTAACAACTTCGTTTTCTTTATTTTGTGCTGTTTCTAAGATCATTGTCTTTGTTGCGAAGTTTACAGAGCAAGAATTTACTCCTTCTATATTCCCAACACCTTTTTCAATTTTCATTGCACAGTTCGCACAATCTAAACCTTCTAACATCAATTTCTTTTTCACTAATGCTTCAGCCATCGTTCTCCCTCCTCGCGTTCTTTTTATTCTTCTTCGTTTACGTGCTCAAACGCTTGCTCGAAGATATGAATTACGTGCTGATCAGCTAACGAATAATAAACAACCTTTCCTTCTTTACGATTCTTTACAAGTTTCGCTTGCTTTAACACACGAAGCTGATGCGAAATAGATGATTGTGTCATTCCTAATAAATAAGCTAAATCACAAACGCACATCTCAGCTTCAAATAGCGCATGTAATATTCTCGTACGTGTACGGTCACCTAATACTTTAAATAGTTCTGCTACTTTACTTAAACTTTCATCAGTTGGAATTGTTTGTTTTACTTGCTCAACAACTTCTTCATGAATTATCGTTTGAGAACATGTCTCTTGTGGTGTTTCTACTTTATTTCCAGCCATTATAGCTCACCTCTTTAATTGAACATATGAACAATCATTCATATATTTTATACTCTTATTATATGAGCACCTGCTCATATGTGTCAATGAAATCTGAATTTTTTTATGAACATTTTAATAAGGCATATACATATTTTCCGCATCCTCTATATTCTCATACAAAAAAGGATGCACAAGTCGCACACCCCTTTTTTTCATATTCCGACATAAAAATTCAACAAAGTAATATATGTTCCCTTTATTTCAACAAAAGAAAAAGCCTTGCGCGCTCCCTAGACGCACAAGGCTTACTGTGTTATATCCCTTTAATTAGCTTGATCTAAATTATCCTGCGAACTGCTATCGTCTTTTAAATGACTATGTTTTTTCGAATAAACAAAGTATACAACTACTCCAATTGCTAACCAAATACCAAAGTATATCCATGTTGTTAACGGTAAATTTACCATTAAGAATAGACAACATGCAATTGAAATAATCGGTAAGATCGGTACAAGTGGTACCATAAATCCACGTTGTAATTTCGGATGCGTTTTACGAAGAATGATAACAGTTACACCAACCATGGCGAATGTTAATAACGCTCCAATATTCGCTAAATTCGACAATTCTTTTAAATCGATAAATCCAGCAATTAAAGCACTACCAATTCCTGTTAACCAAACTGAAAATGTTGGCGCTTCAGTCTTCTTGTTAATTTTCGCAAAAGATTTTGGTAATAAACCATCACGGCTCATTGCGAAGAATACACGTGTTGTCGCATAAATGTAAGCGAAAATTACAGCCATAATACCAATTACAGCTCCAATTGCAATTACACCAGCCACTTTATCTTGTCCTACAACTTCTAACACATACGCCATAGCTTCAGGTACATCTAATTCCTTATAAGAAACCATACCTGTCATAACGAGACAAACTACAACATAAATAATTGTACAAATAACTAACGAAGCAATAATACCAATTGGTAGATCACGTTGCGGATTTTTTACTTCTTCAGCAGAAGTTGCTAATGCATCAAATCCTAAGAAAGCAAAGAATACTGCTGCTCCCCCTGCGAACACTCCACTTAAACCGTAAGGTGCAAATGGTATCCAGTTTTCTGGTTTCACGTAGAATACACCAACTGCAATGAATAAAACAACAATACCAATTTTAATTAATACCATTATGTTATTCACACGCTTACTTTCTTTCGTACCTCGTGATAATAACCAAGTTATCACTAACGTAACAATAACTGCTGGTAAGTTTACCATACCACCTTGCGCTGGAATCGTTAGCAACGCTTTCGGAATTTCTAGTCCCAGCCCACTCACTAAATTATTGAAATAACCCGTCCATCCGCCAGCTACTGCGGCAGTCGTTACGACATATACGGATAACAATGTCCATCCCATTAAATGAGCAACAAACTCACCAATTGTTGCATACGAATATGTGTACACACTACCTGAAACAGGAAGTGTAGATGCAACTTCTGCATAACATAATGCTGCAAATCCACAAACAATTGCTGCAATCATAAATGAAAAAATAACTGCTGGACCAGCATCTCTTGCTGCTACTAATCCAGTTAATACTAGAACTCCTGTACCAATTATCGCACCAATCCCTAGCATTGTTAGGTCAAATGCCCCTAGCGTTTTCGTCAAAGTTTTACTTTTACTTTCCCCTAACAATTGCGTAACGGATTTCTTTTTAAATAGGTTGGCCACGATGTATGCCCCCTTTTGCCAAGAAGAGCTAAGAGATCTTCACTCTTAGCTCTTATCATGTTGTTTTATATATTGTTCGATTTTGTTTTGTATAATGCTTCTATTAGCAAGATACTGTCTTTGCTTCTAATAATTCTTTAGCACCTTTGTACTCTACACCGTGAGCTTCTGCAACTGCTTCGAATGTTACATAGCCATCTAATGTGTTAATACCTTTTAGTAATGCAGAGTTACCTAGGCAAGCTTCTTTGTAGCCTTTGTTAGCAATTTGTACTGCATATGGTACTGTTACGTTTGTTAATGCAAGAGTTGATGTACGTGGAACCGCACCTGGCATGTTTGCAACTGCATAATGAACAACGCCGTGTTTTTCGTAAGTTGGGTTATCATGAGTTGTAATACGGTCAGTTGTTTCGAAAATACCACCTTGGTCAATCGCGATATCTACAACAACAGAACCTGGTTCCATTGATTTAATCATTTCTTCTGTTACAAGTTTTGGAGCTTTTGCACCTGGGATTAATACTGCACCGATTACAAGATCAGACTCTTTAACAGCTTCTGCAATATTGTAAGGATTAGACATTAAAGTTTTTACTTGGTTTCCGAAAATGTCATCTAATTGACGAAGACGTTCTGCGCTTAAGTCGATGATTGTTACATCCGCACCTAGTCCAACTGCAATTTTAGCAGCATTTGTACCAGCTTGTCCACCACCGATGATTGTTACTTTACCACGTTTAACCCCTGGAACACCTGCAAGTAAGATACCTTTACCGCCTTTGTTTTTCTCAAGGAATTGTGCACCAATTTGTGCAGCCATACGACCAGCTACTTCACTCATAGGTGCAAGTAATGGTAATGAACGGTTTTCTAATTGTACTGTTTCATATGCGATAGAAACAACTTTTTTCTCGATTAAAGCTTTTGTTAATTCTGGCTCTGGAGCTAAGTGTAAGTATGTGAACAAGATTAAGCCTTCACTGAAGTGTTTGTATTCGCTTTCAATTGGTTCCTTAACTTTCATAACCATTTCCATGTTCCAAGCTTCTTCAGCTGTATCAACAATTTTTGCTCCCGCTTCAACATACTGAGCGTCTGTGAAACCAGATCCTAAACCTGCACCCTTTTGAATGAATACTTCGTGATTGTTACGAATTAAATGTACAACACCTGCTGGTGTCATTGCCACACGGTTTTCGTTGTTTTTAATTTCTGCTGGTACCCCAATACGCATAATGAAATGCCCCCTTATAATTAACAGAAAAAAGAGATTCTTTTTTCTTTTTGTAATAATTAATAACTTATGTCCTTATTCTAGCATAACTTAAAAGTTATGAAAACGCTAACATACCATTTTCCTAAAGTTTTTATATTTAGAATAGTGTAAATATATAAAACATTGATTCTATTAGGGGTTTTGTGTCATTCCATTATCTTTCACTCTATTTTTATTATACTATTTCAAAATAAACAGCAATCATTTATTATTTGACAATAATGTAACAATGTAAGAAACCTAAGCGATAACGTATACATATACAGTTATTACTTTACTCAATACTTTAGAGATATATTCTTTTCACAAAAAAACAGCTGCTAGCATTTAGCTAGCAGCTGGGTAACTTATAAATAACTTAGAAAATAAATCATCTGTCGTTTCAGTAATTTTATCAAACAGATCACTTTCTTCCGCTTCTTGCTCTTTTAACATCTTAATTGTTTCACGTGCATCTTCAGGATAATCGGTTATGATACCATCTACGTTTAACTTATAATATGCCTTTAAATTTTCCATATCATTTACTGTCCATACGTAAATTGGTTTGTTTAACTTCCTTGCTTCTTTTACTAATTTCTTATTTAACATATATTCTTCTGCTACGTAAAAGTCAGCCTTCACATTCTTTAAGTTAGCTCTACTTGCATACAATATATACCCTACTTTTATATCTGGATTTGCACGTTTAAACTCTTTAATAAGTGGATAGTGTAACGTTTGAATTACACATTGCTTCTCAAATTCATTATCTTTAATCGTTTTTAAGACTTTGTTTACAAAATCTTTTTCGCCCCCATGAAGCTTCACTTCTATATTAAGTTTGATTTTGCCATTTGCTAGCTTAATGATTTCATCAAGTGTACTTATTTGTCCTGAAAGTCCATCTTGACTAAGGGTAAGCTGCCTTAACTCAGCCATCGTTAAATCTGACACATGCACATTGGCATTGGCAAGACGCTTCAGCTTCAAATCATGTATAACCGCTAGTTCACCGTCTTTCGTTTGTAATACATCTATTTCAGCGTAGTCTGCTTTTGCATCAATAGCACCTTGCACAGCTTCTTTCGTATTTTCTACGCCTTTTGATATATACCCGCGGTGCGCCATAATAATTGGTTCTTTATACGAATTTGAAATAAACGTTACAATGAAGGCAACAACCATTCCAGCAGTAATAATCCCCACAATATATACGCCAATAAATTTCCAACGATGTTTTTGGAAGAAACATTTATCTGCTTTCGTTTTCGAATAATCTAATCCTTCTTCTAATAAAACATCTTCAACCGGTACCTTTTGTAAGTATAATCGCGTAATCGCCATAATATAAAATGGCGTCACGATAAAACTAAATAAATACAATGTACTCGTTAAAAATACAGAAATCGTTGATTCTGCTAATAATGCAAATGTTCCTTTCGGATTTGTAAATTCATAAACACCCCATAGGCACAATAAATATATTCCCAAAAATACGACATATACAATTCCAATTGAAATAAAAAATCCTACTAAAAAGAGCAGTACTTTAAAAAAGCTTTCCTTTACTAAAGTTGCACTTTTACGTGCTGCCACGCGAAATGATTTTTGCTCTAAAACAACAATAGGTAGAACGAAAATCCATCGAAGATTTATATACGCGACTACAGCAAAGAACGTGTAATAACCAACTTGTCCCATCGTTGTCTTAAACAGTTCTCCTGTAATGAAGTTAGGAATTTGAATTTGCGGGATTAATGCCGTTTCATATCCCATATTTAAAAGAGGCAACAATACGACAGCATATAAAATAAATCCTGGTAAGCAATATGTGAAAAGAGTAGGTAAATACGTTACCGTTTTATATAAAATCGGACGTAATTTCACCTTCTGTCTTTTATGAGCGAAATACGAAATAATAATAAGCACCGCAAATTCTGTAAAGATAAGAAACAGTGCTAACAATGACAAAATTACGATTGCTAAGATGCCATAAGGCGTCTTTAAAAACGCTAATAATTCATCATTTGTCGCATTTGCATAACCACCAAAATACAATAATTTATTAAAAATGATTCCAAATAGTGGAACAAACACAATCGCTGCTAATAATTTATAAGCAAGTTGAAAAGTTAATACATTCCAAAAAGCAAATTTAACTGTTTGAAAGGAATGTCTCATTACTCCTGGTATAGATAGTTTTTTACGGTGTTGCATATACTCCTCCAAATTCTAAAACGGTATTTGAGATGGATTCCATATTTCCAGTTCTAATCCATCTTTTTAATAATAATATATTCCGCTTAACATGAACACTCTTATACATATAATGAAAAAAGTGATGGCTACTTCCCATCACTTTTTCATTTATTCTATTTTTTCTCTAGCCCTTGTCCAAATGCTTTCAAGAAGCTAAAACCGAATGTAATAGCTCTATTGATATCTGGATCTTTTAATACTTTAAAGAAATCCATCACTTTTGTTTTTTTACCACAATTTAATTCATCTGTTGCAAATTGCAATCCTGTAACTAAACTTGACGTAATTTGCTTCGTTATTTCTGGGTCAACTGAAGATAACGCTTCTCCTGCCCCCATCATATTATTTAACGCATTTTTAACGGGTTCACGATTTAATTGCTCCACAGCGATTTTTGAAACATCTTCCTTCGCAGCAAGTAAACTAATTGCCGCATCTAATATACCAGCCTTCTGCAACTGTGCTAAAAGCTGCATCGTTTCTTCTACTGCTTCACGATTATTAGATAGCTCATTTAGAAGTTCATCTGCTACTTGCTGTTTCTGTTCTTCCTCTGTTACAACTTTCTTTTTAATTACAGTAATTTCTTTCGCCACTATCTCCGCCCCCTAGTCCACAAGTGATACGTATTGTTTTCTTTGCCATTTTTGCTCGATTTCAACACCGTTTTGCGGATTACGCTTTTTATCTCTCGGGTTTGAAGATGGTAACGGACGATTCCCTTTTTCACGTAGTACACGCATCTTTACCATCGTTTGTTTGTACGCTGGTGTACATGTATAAAGATCTGTCGCCGTTCCAGTTAAAATATTGATTGCCTCTTCATTTACCGTTGCATGCATCGGTAAATATAGCTCTTTCCCCGTTACACGATCTGTAACAAGTGCCTGTACTTTAATTTTCCCAAATGGTGATGCTAATTCTACAAGACCACCATCTTTCACATTGCGCTCTAGGGCAAGTTCAGGCGAGATTTCAACGAACACTTCAGATACTTTAGATAAAATACCAGCCGATTTATTCGTCATATTCCCTTCATGGAAATGTTCTAACATACGACCATTATTTAAAAGTAAATCATACTCATCTGGTGCTACAACTGGTGGTACCCATTCATCTAATGATAGACGAGCTAGTTTATCCGGGAAGTTAAATCCGTCCACATATAATAGCGGTGTATCACTGCCATCATGGCTACCCCAACATAAACTATTCCATCCTTCTAAACGATCGTATGTTGCCTGAGAATATAAAGGTGCAAGCGATGCGATTTCATCCATGATTTCACTTGGACTTTCATAATTCCAGTCCCCGCCAAGTGCACGAGCTACTTTTTGTAAAATCCACCAGTCTGGCTTTGAATCACCAAGCGGCTTCAATACTTCATATAATCTTTGAATACGGCGCTCTGTATTCGTAAATGTTCCCTCTTTTTCTAAGCTTGGTGCTGCCGGTAAAATAACATCAGCAAAACGAGCTGTTTTCGATAAGAACATATCTTGAACAACAAGGAAATCTAAATTCGCTAAAATATGTTGTACATGGTTGGCATTCGAATCTACTAAAGCCATTTCTTCACCCATAACATACATACCACGCAGTTTCCCTTCATCTGCCGCCAGTAACATTGCAATATTATTTAAGCCTGGTGCTTTCGGAATTGTAGTACCGTATGCTTTTTCAAATTTCGCACGGAGCGCATCATCTGAAACTGCTTGGTAACCTGGAAGCCAGTTTGGTAATGTTGCCATATCACAAGCGCCTTGTACGTTATTATGTCCGCGTAATGGATATGCTCCTGCACCAGGACGACGATAGTTACCCGTAACAAGCAATAGATTTGAAATTGCTGCTGAAGTTGTACTTCCTCCAGTATTTTGAGTTACACCCATTCCCCAAAGTACACAAGTACCATCTGCTTCATATACCATACGAGCCATTTCTTTCAGATTTTCTTTCGAAATCCCCGTAATTTCTTCTGTATAATCAAGCGTATACTTTTCTACCATTTTGCTATATTCATCAAAATTCTTCACATTTTCAGCTATGAACTTTTTATCGTGCCAATCTTGATCAATAATATATTTCGTAATACCAGCGAGCCATACGTAATCAGTTCCTTGGCGCGGATGAATGAATAAATCCGCACGCTCTGCCATTTCATGTTTACGAAGGTCTGCCACAATTAATTTTTGGTCATGTAATTTATGAGCACGTTTTACACGCGTTGCAAGTACAGGATGTCCTTCTGTTGGATTTGCTCCAACGATAATGACAAGGCCTGCTTCCGCAATATCTTTCACTGTTCCAGCGTCCCCGCCCATACCGACAGTTTTAAATAAACCGTCTGTTGCTGGAGATTGACAATAACGGGAACAGTTGTCTACATTATTCGTTCCATATATTTGACGGGCTAGTTTTTGCATAAGATAATTTTCTTCATTCGTTACTTTCGAAGAAGAAATAAACCCAAATGCATCACTTCCATATTCTGATTTAATATGCTGCATATTGGATGCAACAACTTCCAGAGCCTCTTCCCATGAAGCTTCAACAAACATATCTCCTTGGCGAATTAATGGCTTTGTAATACGATCTTCACTGTTTACAAAATCCCATCCAAATTTGCCTTTTACACATGTGGAAATACCGTTAACCGGCGCATCTGAAACAGGCTGCACTTTCAAAATGTGTCGGTCTTTCGTCCATACTTCAAATGAACAACCTACACCACAAAATGTACAAACTGTTTTTGTTTTATTCACTTTCGTCTTACGCATCGCAGCCTCTACTTCTGAAACTGCTAAAATACTACTATATCCCGGCTCTACATCCTTTACAAAATCAATCATCGGATCTAACACATCCGGTTTCAATCCTGTCATGAATCCAGCTTCACCCAGCATTGTTTTTTCCATTAACGCATTACATGGACATACT
>NZ_JAKUFY010000143.1:0-11290 GCF_022663675.1 Bacillus cereus group sp. BfR-BA-01355 | reverse complement strand
TTCACGAGAAAAGAGGATTCCAAACGTAAACATAGAAGTCAAGCAAGGGGAAACAAGCTTTTTTAAAGATATCCTATACGATGATGTAGTATCCTTTGTTAAGGAATCAGGGACTGCTTCTATACATGCACTACAGAGCGCATTTAAAATCGATTATATACGTGCTTCAAGATTACAAGATGCCTTACAACGGAATGGCGAGCTGCCGAATATAACAAAGGAGACACATATGGAAAGTGTAAGTCCTAAACAAAATATAGAGCTAGCAGAACGGAAGAAAGAGGTATCTAATACTATGTTGGAACCAAAAAGGGATATAGAATACCCAATTCATTTAGGAATTCCTGTTGAGACCGATCCACTGCAAAAAAAGCTTCCAACAGGGGGACTTATAACTACAGTATTAGAGGAAACAAAAACAAATATGAAAACTAATTTAATACCAGCTACAAAAACAGTTACTCCCACTAAAGAAAATAAGCTTGATGAAGAGGTTGCAAAAGTTTACGAATCTATTGGCATTACTGTTCATCAAAACTTAGAAAAGAATATGATAGAGAATACTAGAAATAGTGAAGAGCAGCCTGAATATAAACATATGAGCTATAAAGAACGCCAAAAGGGCTTAAAAGCCAAACAAAAAAATAAGTATAACAATACGAATATACTACTTAACAAAAACAAGCAACAAAAGAAAAATACATCTAATGTAATGAGTAAGGAATTAGATGATTTTTTTGATTAATACCTATAGAAACCTATAATAACTTTTAATTCAAGATTTTATTTCCAGGAAAAGCTAGATATAGTATTTTAGCTTTTCCCTTTTAAAAAAATAAGACTTGCACAAATTACTTAAAAACGTTATATTAAAATTAATAATTATACAAACAAAACATGACTTACGTGAAGGACACACCTTACGTACCATTCCAACGGTACAGGTGTGTCCTTTTTTACGTTCTAGGAGGAAAATATAATGGTAGAAGGTAAAGTAAATACTCAAATTGCAAAAGAGCTAGGGATGGTATTTGAACCGGATAGCATGCTAGAGGAAACCTTTATAGAAACAACTTTCAATCAATTTGAACGAATACGTGAACATGAATTAGATGAATTAGCTCGTATGAAACGTGAACGTACTGTAGGGAAAGGCTTAATTACCGTAGTATCTGAAAAATTATTCCCAACTAAAAACGGGACATCTGAGCGAATACAAGTGCTCACAATGCAAATTGGTACTCATACGACAGCATATTGTCCAATTACAGAGGCAGGTATAAATATTCCTAAAAATCCTCAATGGCTGATAGGTAGAACAAAACCTGTTATTATTGAGCATTTCCAAAAAACTGAGGAAGGGAACTTTGCTGTTGTATCTATCACTGCAGGAGAACTTGCACTGCAAAGAAAATTATATGAAGAAATAGTAGAGCAAGAGGGGAATAAAGTATACACAGGAACAGTTTCTGGACATATTCCATCTGCACAAACTATTCTGGTTGAAGTTCATGGTGTAACAGTAGGAGTAAGATACTCGCAATGGTCTCATTCATTTGTCCGCTCGACGGATATTATTATTGGTGATGTTGTAGAGCTTATCATCGATAAAGTAGTGGAAAAGAATGGGCGATATGAGTTTAGAGGAAATAAAAAGAAACTAGAAACAGATCCAATGGAAAAACTATTAGAATTAAACAAACGACGTGACCGATTTATAGGTAAAATTGTAGGGATAGATGCTATTGCTGGAATTTTCGTAGAGGTTGCACCAGGTATTCAGTTTAAAGGGCTAAAAGGTCGTAATCTGGCAAATCCAACCATGGATGACGCAATAAACCAAACAATTGTTACATGTGAGCTGCTTAATATTGATGCTAAAAATAGAAGAGGAACAGTACGTATCCTAAATTATCCGCAAGGCCAAAGTAAAAAATCTAATTCGTCAATTTACCAATTTTAATGGATGATTATGCATACAATAGAGAAACAAATGTCTACTTATATCCCTTCTATTCCTCATTTATCAAGTGAGGATGCACAAGGACTTCAAATATATCGAATACATGATTTGGATAAAACCTATGTATTCCACTCTTATGACGAATTAGTTAAGTTTAAGCAACTTTTAACAGAGGAACAATATGCTATACTCAATTTTATTGGTATTCATACATCCGTTCGGTTTAATCATTTATTATATCTATTCAAGAATAAATTTTCGCGGAAGAAAATTAATAATGCACTTCAAGGATTACTTTACTATCAATTTATCGAAAAATGGCAAGTAGAAATTTTTGATATGGAAATCTTTGAAGAAACATATACCTTATCCAACAATGGATTTAAACTACTAAAATACTGGCAAGGAAATATGTTCTTCTTTGCCCCAGAGCGTCTTGACAATCATGGTAAATATATTCACCTGCGTTATTGGCATGATATAGACCTACTTTGCCATTTACGCTATGCTCCTTCATTTTTAGGGCATATTATGCATCCATCTATTAGTAAAGGGGTTTTTACCCCTTCTTTAAGTTTTATAGTAAATGGAGGAAAAGAACGTAAATTTAATTTTGTTGTATACTCCACCTTATTATCTGATCAAAAGGATCGATTAAAACGAATAATTGCTAGATGGAAGACTTTTGTAGATTCAGGAAAAGATGTTATTATGCAGGACTTAGGGAATAACCCTACAATCTTAGTTATTTATGTTTCTACTAAAAAACAAGCAAAGCAAATTAATAATGAACTATTACTTGATTTAATTCCTGGTAAAGTATTGTTATGCATAGGGGAATCTTTACATTTTCAAGGATTACAACACGCTTTTTATCAACCTCTTGCAGAAGGGGAGATCAAACAATTAGATACAAAGCTATTTATAGAAAACTAAGCCACCATACAAGCTTTCGCTTTAAAGGTGGCTTGTTTATTTTATAATTAGCTTGGAGTATTCAAAAAAACTTAACAAAATTAATAATCCTATATCTACCTCTATACAAAGCACGGATTTTGCGAAATAATATTCTTTGACACCTGTTAATAAAATAACATTATATACAAATATAGTTATTTCATTGGAGGAATATAAAAGAAAGGAGTACTATATTGCTACGTATACAAAGAGGGTACATGTACGATCCTGATGATAATGAGGTAATAGTAAATGAAATTTTCTATGATGGTACATCAGAAAAAAAGTTAGGCAGTAAAATGGGTGTATTTGATGCAGTTAAAGTACCTGTTGCTATTTTTCAAAAGGTCCAGGAAAACGAAAGTATGACCTATATGGAAAGTGTTGAAGTAGAAGAAAAAAATATTAAGGAAATACTTTGTTATTTAGTTCAAAATCAAAAGCCAGAAAAGCTATATTTTGAAATACAGTACATGAAGTAACTCCAGGGACTGAATATAAGAGGGGATTTATAGCAGGGGATTCAGGGGCATTATTATACAATACATGTGGGATCTGCATATAAACTTCCTTCTTATCCCTTTTCTATTGAAAACAATTGAATATAATATAAAAATGGTTTAATATAAATCTATATTTATTGTTTAATTGATTCCGTCTATTCCCACACCCTATGTGTTGTGGTTGAGTTTTAGAAACAAGTTGTATTCTTGTTTCAATTATGAAAGGGCTTCTTTGAGCCGATTAGTGTATATATAGCTTATTTTGCTATGCACATTTTAATCGACTTGAAGAAGTCCTTTTTGTGTTGTCTTCGAGTTAGGAATCACTTATACATAAACCTTCAGGACTAAAAGTATGCTAAATGAGAAATCACAAATTTTGTGCTTTTTGTTTAATTTAGAGGAGAGATTACATGAATTTTTACAGAGTATAGCTTGAACTACTCACCACTTAATGTCCTAACGGACTGTTTGAAGTGGGAGATTCCTGCGAACACCGATGCATCCACGAGTTATCTTAGCAGGCTCTACCCGCAGTCCCTACGGTGAGAACATAAGTATCTTGTACGCTGACTCACCACACTACCTACTTTAGCTTGGTTTTCGCAATTTTGAGAAGCGTGGGGCGATAGAACGTTGAAGATTTTACGGTTGCAACGTTTTTCTGCAACCAACCTCAAATCTTCAGTTTTCGAAGAGCAACCTGTACAAGTAAATGATAGCAAATATGTTGGCTTATGCCAACCGACATTCATCTCCCACCTAAAATTGGTGTTTCATACCTTCACATTTTTAAGGAAGGAGTCTTCTGTCGGAAAACGATAAAAAAATATGGATGAAACGCACATATTTCGTGCCTTTTATTTAAAAAAGAGGATATTTATGATGAAATATGAACATGCAATTACTTTAGATAAGTCAACATTATCAATAGGGGAAATGATTTAAAACTTTCAAAAGAAAAAAATTAATTACCACGTTAAAAGTTATGAACTTACTATCTATAAAATCAAACCTTTATCGCTCCTTTATACTGTTGGAAATTCCAACAGTTTACGATGAAGTAAGATGATAAGTATCAATTCATAATGGCATTCGAAAGAGAAGAACAAGGGAATCTAAATATGTAAAGTACTTGTTGCAATGCTAAAAGCACAAGAAATTAGAATATGAAACTTGAGAGGAGTTATATAATATGATTACAGTTAATCGAGGATACATATATGATCCAGATGATAATGAAGTCTTAATTACCGAAATTTATTATGAAGCTGCTACAGATACTAAACTAGGAAGTAAAATGAATAACTTATCTTACTCAGACATTCCTAATGAGATTAAACAAAAAATAGAAGCAACTGCTTCATTATCCTATGTGGAAAGCATTGAGATGTCTCAGCCATTAGCTGTCGTATATCAAAATGAAATTAACATGTATGGAAAACCAGAAAAATTATACTTTGAGTATACAAACATTTAAAAAGAAAAAAGACATTGAACAGTTTGTTTCAATGTCTTTTTTCTTTTTAAACTATAGAGGAACAAATGTTTAAGGTTTTGTTTGGCATTCTATAGTATTTTAGGTGTGTTATAATTATATTTATAAATTATAATATTTCGTATAAATCTAGGTTTGTTTGCTACTATTCGATATATATAACTGGAGGAAGAATTATGGTTTTTTTTAAAAGATAGTATGTGGTGTTTGTGATAAAAAGGTTGGTTTAAATCGTTATAAAATACTAAAATCTGATGCATGGCTATGCCCAGATTGCTTTCATAAAGCAGGTGGCTTGGGTGTTGTAAGTGTAAGTACGGACACTATCGAAGAATTGAAAGCTACAATCGATGCAAAGATAGCAAAACTTGCTGAGGATCCATTGTCATGCGCTGAAGGAATGTATCAATTCTGTATAGATAATAAATTCGGTTCTGGCTTTAATGAAAAGTGGGGTGTAAAACACTTCAAGGTACTAGAAGATAACTTGATGAATGGCGAAAAAATTCATATGACTTATATCGGAATGTATGATTATCAATCTACAACAAAGCATGATGGTAATTATGCCTACGCCATAACTAATAAACGCATTATGTTCGGACAAAAAACAATGGCTGGTGAAAAATTCAAAGCAGTAGATCATGAAAAGATAAATGATATATCTTTTGAAACAGGGATGTTGTTCGGCTTTCTAACAATTGATACTCCGCAAGAAAAGATCAAAGTTGCGTTAGATAAAGATTCAGCAAAATCCATTAATAATCATATTCATCAAGTTCTAGATACTTTAAAAAATAAACCTAATGAAGCTCAACCACAAGCAGTATCTGCTCCAATATCAACAGCAGACGAATTAAAGAAATTCAAAGAGCTGTGCGATATGGGTGTTATTACAGAAGATGAGTTTAACGCCAAAAAGAAGCAGTTGCTTGGTATATAAATACAAGATAAACAAGACAAGTATATAAGAGAGAAAAAGACATTGGACGTATTTGTCCAATGTCTTTTTTATTACACTGCAGAGGAGCATGTATAATGAATATTGTAAATGAAATAGAAATTGTACCCTATACAAATTATTGGCTAACCTATAGTTTCTTTTTAGGTGACAGTTTATTAAATTATTAGCGATAAAAGCCAATGATTTAAAATCGAGACATACTTTTTCTTATAATCTGACTAATAATTTTTGTTACCTAGGGCAAGGATATCAAGGTGTTGAGGAGGTACTAAGAAATATACGAATTTGCCCAAAGTCATCATAAATATTGCGTGAAATAGGCCACGTGTGCATGACAGGATAGTTCTTTAAGCTACAATCAGGAGATACAATATCCCGCCATTTAGTAAGGAACT
Source organism: Bacillus cereus group sp. BfR-BA-01355 (assembly GCF_022663675.1). Taxonomy (NCBI): domain Bacteria; kingdom Bacillati; phylum Bacillota; class Bacilli; order Caryophanales; family Bacillaceae; genus Bacillus; species Bacillus cereus group sp. BfR-BA-01355. The sequence continues at coordinate 5,010 of NZ_JAKUFY010000143.1, read as the reverse complement.
CCTCCATCTTTAGTTAAATAAAGAATCAAAAAACCAGATTCCACACTGCGTCCCCTAAGACGATCCTGTTGTTATTTAGGATGTATGAAAAACTAACTTGATTACTCTTATCAGAATTGAGCATAACTGTACACGTAACGTTAGATATAGACATACAAACATCACTTTTATCTCCAGTATTACTGTTGAATACAATCCAACCTGGGTCAAAGTATGTTTTAGTTAAGCGTTTATTATCCGCCTCAGCAACTTTTAAGGCTGTTTCTTTTGGTTCGAATCCCATAAAATATCCCCTCTTACCCAATTATATATTCATTGTACGAATGTATTTTTGTCCTAGTAAATTGGATTTAACTATTTTTAAAAATTAGGCAGTATTACTACTTTACTTAAATCTAAAATACATACATTGTCATGAACGAATTATTATTTTGAAGGAGATGAGATATTAATGCATATAGTTCCATGTTGTCATCTACAGCTATATACATCATTTACACCAAATCCTATGCAGTATATTCCATATGGGTCATGGGATACTTTTGTACAGCTCAATCCGCAACCACTACCTCCTGGTACTTTTGTAGAACTCAATCCACAGCCACTACCTCCAAGGTATCATTATTAAAAACAAAGGCCTTCTAAAAAACTTAAATTGCAGAGTACATCTAAAGACCACTGGAAAGGTAATCTTTAGATGTATTTACATACAGAACATTGCTTCATATACAACTACAGAGGAAAAAAACCATTCTATTACAAGTAACCCCTAATTTAACTTTAACTTACCTTTGGACTTTCGTCCTTCATCAAGTTAAAGAATAAGGTATCTGTGATGATGGGTTCTAACAAGACTTCAAGAAGGTTTACAAATGTTATTAAGCATTGAAGGACGTTGGGAAACCTCTAAAAGAATTTCTTACACTAAAAGGTAGAACAGCCCCTAAAACTCATAACCTTTTAATGCTGTAGATATTCGTTACCCGTATTTTAAAGCACTTGCTGCGCCAAGATACGTCTATTCAACCCTTCACGTTTTAATTCAAGTCGTATCATCTTTTGTATTGCAACCTCAGACAAAGCCTTTTGCTCATGTTTTTCGTACATCTAACGATATGTCCCCTGATTAAAATCAAATGCCACAAATAGGGGATTATCTGTATACTTTCTAGGTCTTACAGGTTCCGGAATAGTTTTATAGTACTTGTAGAGTAGTTTCGTATAATCCTTTTATAATGATATATCCATTTATGCCATTTTCACCACGAACCACTAAGGTATTTCTAACCAACTGTATATCGCTCATATTAGGCGATACAAGCTCTTGTAAGGACAACCCATAGTTTACTACTAAATCTATTATAAAAGCGTTTCTATCCACAATAAGAGGGCCATATTCAACTTGTCTTTCTGTTAATCCTTTTGTTGAAAGGATAGCTTGTTTTAATAGTTTTTCTTCTGCTTTGGTAATAAATTCCTTATCACTTAGTGATTGATCAGGAATTAAGGAGAGGTGAAAATCATCTACTGAAGTATTTATCATTAAAGACATGTTCAATTTATTTAAGAACGGCCATATTCTGTGCCTTGTTTTCTAGCTCATAGAAATACTCCTAATAATTTTCTTTAGGTAGTTCACTTCATGATTTGATATGTAGGAGCTTCTCATTTGCTCTTAGTCACTTATAAAAACCTGTAATATCGTAATTATAACGTTCAACCCTAGATTGTTTACGTCCATTTTCTGCTAAATAAGCAGAAAATGCTTCTAATGCTATTTCTAAACTAATACCCTTGTTAATTATAATCATCTAAATTCTTATCCTATATTATAGCAAAAAATAAGTGAAAGACCTGCTACCGCCCTTTGCTACGCTCGGTTGCTGGCATATCAAAAAGGAAAACGGACAAACAACCCTTTTCCTTTTTAATATGTTGTTTTTTATTTTCAATGACAAAAAGACAAATCTCGTCCTAATAAGGGGTCGTAGATTTGTCCTTTTACATGGGAGTAATGATATGTTTAATTACCATTATTATAACGGGTTTTACAAATATTTTCAATTAGGTCTGACATCTTATTAACAATCATATTAGTAATAATAAAATCTATTATAAATATATATCTTATATATTAAAAAGAAATAAAGATAAAACTATTATAGGTTATCAAAAATAGGGGAAAGATCTACTCCCACAAGGGAAAATTTGATGTTAGAACGTAAAAAATCATAAATAGTAGAAAATGTATCCCTTGATTTAACAATTATTAAACTTTCAATTCTACAAAAAAGCAAAAAGAAAATTATATGTTTCTACATGAAATCGGAAAAAAATTAATACGAATCATATTATATTTATTCAACCATTAAAATAGGGCATGTTTTCTTTATTTTGGTAAATAGAGCAGTATCTAGGTTCAGATTATCCACATTTTTTTCAAAGAATGTAGCTATTTCTTAACATTACTCAGTATTTACACATAACTCACATTATTATTGATGATTTTTATTAGATCAATTCAATAACATTAATATTCCCAACAATATTAGTAAAATAGTATTCACATTTGATCATACTTGTCCTCATATCCATTATTTTTATTAATATCCTTCTGATTTTTTGTAGATATAAAATTGGATATTTTACTATACGTAAAGAAAACTTAATGTGTAGTGTGGAGATTCTACTATAGGTACAAGAGGATTTGTATAGAAATGCATAAAAAAAGACTCCATTTTACATGAAGTCCTTTTGATTTTGTATTTATAAATAGAGTAGTAGAAAAGGGGGGAATAAACCAAACACGAATAGCCCTCCACTTTCGATTTTTTCAAAAATAGAGAGCTTGTTGCTATCATTTTATTTCCATTGCGGTTAGCACCTGATCTGGAGCCGTTATTGTTACACCGGCACGTACTAAACGTTCGAAGGTACGCATAAATTCTAGTAAATTAAACTGCTTTGGTAGCTCAATCACACGCAGCTGCTCTTGTGGTAGTTTATCAATGGATTCTATAAACCACTCACGTACATCACTTGGAATTGTGCGTTCTTTATGGCCACGAACTTTTAGCTTTTCACGCATTTCAATTTCTAAAGCGATATATGCATGGAGATTCACTCCTTGATCATATGCATATTTTCTAAATAACATTTCTTCCTGGTATTTTAAATAATTAAGGTGATAAGATTCTTCCGTCACTGATATCGTAAACTTCTGCTTCAGTAGTGCATGTACATTTCTAAACATCTTCTTAATGTTATGAAGAGAGTACATAGAATAATGTAGACCAAAATTAAAGACAGCTTGCTCACGGTCACTATTTCTCTCTTTTGGTATGTGCTGCGCAATAAGAGGGTAGATACCTTCTTTCGCCGCTGTATCAAGAATTTGATATTGAGATGTCTGATGCAATAGTTTTTTCAATGTATATACAATTTTCGTTGGATATCCTTCTTTTCGATCAACCATATCACGAAGCCCACGAATGACACTGCGAATTTGACGATGACAAGTATGCTTTAAGACCTGAATGAACTTATTCATGTCTGCAGACAGTTCACCGATATTCATTTCTTGTAGAAGTGATTCAATGAATTTCGCTTTACGAGCATAGGTAGCTCTTGGTGTAAACGGATCCCTATGTTGTTCTTCTCCAGATTCTTTCGTACATAAGAAGTCTGAATGGATAGATAGATATAGTGTTGTATATCGCTTGGTATGCTTTACACCTTTTTGCATTTTGCAAATTTTGAATAGGGGACTACCCGTACATGGTAATGTAATTGTTAATTCATCGATAACCGCACGAATTTGATGCGGATATTTTTTATGTAAGAAACGATACATCCCGCCGAAGTAGGTTTTATTGCCTCTTTCGTCATGCTTATCTAATGAACGCTTTAACGTTGTTTCTATATGTTGTTGCATGCGATATCTAAGAATAGCTTCTTAGCCGCTACAGATAGCTTAAAGAAAGCCTTTGTAAATACAACAGGACTAATATATACGTACGGATTTGCTTTTTCTGTTTCCTCATTCAGAAAATGAGTGAGTTTAATTGTGTAACGACCATCAATTCCATTTTCAATGGAGATAATGTTATGTAAGCTTAACTTTTTCAAAGCAATATAGAATTGAGAGTGTTGGATATAAGCAAATTCTTCTTTATATAGCTTGTAATCTTCCCACATCATATGTATGGTTACATTTGGAATGACACCATTAGTAAAGCATTTCTTATGTAGATATAAAAATACTTCGAGATCAGCATTCGTAATGCCGTATAATTTGTGCTTTCTTCCAGTTTTTTCTGCAAGTGCAGACATTGCTCGACGTGAAAAAGATGGTTTGGCTTTTTCGACAAATCCGTCAACATCAGCAATGCGATCTTCATATGTCATGTGCTGCAGAATATCTTCTAAATAAGTATCTTTATAACTGTAGTACTTCTCCTCAAATGCTTCCACAAGCTTTTGCCAAGATTTGATTGTTACTAAAACTGCGTTTGTTGTTTTCCCATTTAAGCTACGTTGATTACGTATCACAAATGATTTCCCCATCTTTTTCACCTCCGTTCTACAAATTCAGAAAGATATGCCAAAATACTATAAAATATACCAATTATGATTATAGCAAATCGAAAAAAGTAAAAATGCCCCCTTTAAGAAGAAATATGAAAAGATGAAAGGTGTCTTGAAGCTTAGAGCCCCAAGGCATTCCATAAATATGCTAAAAAAATAAAGGACATGATATCGCTGTGAATTTTCATCTTTCTAGAAAGTGAAGAAACAGGAATGAAAACCTTTGTTATACTTGATTTAATAATGATTATAATGAATTTATATTATAGAAAAAGGGATATGATACCGCTGTGAATTTTCATCTTTTTATGTATAGTGAATTTATAGAAATAACTTTGAAATGTTGATTTAATAGGGATTATATCAAAAATAGAGTTTTCAAAAGGGACACAATGCAGCTGTTTTGCATTTCATGTTTTTAAA
>NZ_JAKUFY010000142.1:0-11381 GCF_022663675.1 Bacillus cereus group sp. BfR-BA-01355 | reverse complement strand
CTTCAGCTACAAATGGTTTAAGAACTCCAAAGTTTTGCTCATAAAATGCTATTGGATTTTCTTCTGCAACTTTTTTATCTCTTGAGCAGCTTGCTGCTTCTTCTTTTGTTTCTGTTTTTTTTTTTTTTTTTGTTTCTGTTTCTGTTTCTTCCTTCATAGGGGTATCGAAGCCCCTTACAAGCCACTCAAAACGAGCTTGAAAGTACTCCTTGATACGTGGAATTTTAAAATCTTGCTGCTTCTCTAGCTCTAAGCAATTCTCATAAAAATCAATTAAGAAATCCTCATCCTTAATATTCTGGATTTCTTTCAATACACACTTTTCAATATTCATATTGGTAATAGCATTAAATTTAAGCCAATTAAGTAGCATGATTTCTTTTGTCTTTTTGTTATAGTTGATTTTTTCATACTCCGCAAAACGCCCTAACAGCTTCTCAACCGTTTCCCGATTGTATCCTGTATCCATTTCTATAACGCGCAATGGAAGCTCATAAATTCCACTTTGGGACGTCTTACTATTAGTCATTAGGTATAAATAGAAATATTTCTCCTCTGGTGTAAGATCTAAAACAAATGCATCTTGCCAATATGAAACTTGAACAGGTCTATAAACTGCCATATTATTCATCCTCCATTGTTTTACTAGGTTTGCTTTGATATACTTAATCCAATTCAATTTTTAGAAAGACTCTCTATCAGAGTCTAAAATCTATCACTCTGCCAAGTGATAGATTTTTTATTTTCTTCGACTAACTACTGATGCATTAATCCCCTGCCCTTGAAGGCTTTTAACAACTACACGATAACTCTTTGATACATCGTGATCCTCTTTTTCATTACGAAGGCTCTTGAATTCTTTTGCGCATCTATTTAATTCCTTCTCCCAATGATCTGCTTCATCTAATGAACTAGCATTGAACATGTTATGAATACATGTCACCATACAGTTATGTAATTCATTTGCAAAAGCAAAATCACCTGGTAGAACTAAGTCGAACAGACGATTACATTCTACTTTCATAATTTGCTCCCCATTTTTAATAATTTGATACTGTACGCATCGTTATGACCAGAATGTAATGTATATTAAGCGGTTAGAGTTAACAAATCTTTCTGGTCATAACGACAAGCACAACAGCTTGTCGCACTAAATTGTTATATGCTATAATTTATCTACTGTCATGATTGGCTATCGCAGGCTACGCGGTGGCCTTTCCTTTTTTCTTTTTGTTTTTCAAAACAAATGCTGCTTCTATAATTCGAATTCTTATCTCCATTAATTTCTTCTCTTGTTTTAAATCCCTAGCTTTCATATAGTCCCCACAAACTGCTGCAATTCTAATATCACCATATAAATTTGCTTCCTTACGAATTAGCGTTTTATATTGATTTAAAGTTGGACTTGCATAATCAATTGTCATAACTTAAACCTCCCCACTAAAATAATTAAATTAACCTTTTATATACTTCCTAGCTCGTAATGATACTTTCCAGTACTTAAAAATTTCTTTCATTGAAAAACCATATTGATCACATAGGACCGCTACGAGGCTCATCATTGAACCTGTAGCATCCAGGATTTCATGCATTACCTTTTTCAAATCCTCTTTCTCTCTTTCGGACCAAGTTTGTGAAGGCTTAGACCAACATACTGTATCGAGTTGTTTCAAAGCTTCATTTGTTTCTTGATTGACCATATACCTCATGCTTGTAGGATGGAGATCTATGTGATCTCCATTGAAGAACGGGATACTTACATCCCCTGTTGCTTCATTCCACATTTTAAAAAACAACTGCGGATCATCAATTCCTTCAGTAATGCATTTTCGTAAATCTTCTGGTAATCGTCGCTGTTCAGTTTCATATTTTGCTAGTGACTCACGACTCACGGGGATTTCTAAGGAGAGTTGTTCTTGGGTGATTCCCTTTCGTTTGCGTGCCATAGCAATTTCTTTTCCTATGGACATCGTTTACTTCCCCCATTCGTACCTAAAGCATTATTTATTTGTGACAACTTACTATGGTAATTTACTATTAGACGGATTCTTTAAATGGATTGTAATACTCTGTATTGTTTTCTACCCAGTCAGTATGATTTTCCATCCACTTAAAAAGAAGGTGTGTAGGAATAAGAACTCCTGCTTCGCGACATACTGGAAAATCAGAACGGTTTAATAACTCAGATGCTTTAGTGCGTTTAATATGTAATAATGCCATCAATTCTGTAATAGTTAAAAATGGTGGTAATTCTTTCATTGGTTGAAGGTGCTCAGTTGCTTTTTGCACTTCTTCACGGATGATTTGACGGAATGATTCAATGTCGAAATTGATCATAGCTCCCTCCCTCTTTTGCTATTTTAGCAAATTTCATTTTAAAAAAAGATCCTCTATTTTGCAATCTAATACTTTTGCTATGAATGGCAAATGATTTGCCTTAAACATATACTTTCCTTTTTCGTATTTCATATACGTGGAAGCATTCTTAAAACCAAGCACTTCTGCTAGATCTAACAACGTAATCTGTAGTTCCAAACGTCTATTTTGAATAAAATCCAAATTCAACTTCTCCAAACTCCCATCTCCTTTTTTGCTAAAACAGCAAATGTATACCTATATAATATTTTGCTATTACAGCAAAGTCAAGCTTTTTTTGCTATTTCAACAAATCACTTTTTCCATTTTGGAAAAAATGATAAAATACCTTTAGATAATTTAAATTTGACATAATAATGTTTTTAGGAAGTTGGTGAAAAAATGTCAGAATCCACAATTGGCTATCGAATAAAGCAATTACGTGAAAAAAGAAAATGGTCACAAATAGAATTCGCAAAAAAAATGGGGATTAATAATAGTGTGCTATCCAGAATTGAAAGTGGAAAAAGACCTATTGAGGACTCCTTAATTAGCAAAGCTGCTGACATTTTTAACGTTTCTTCTGACTATCTTCTAGGAAGAGAAAGTGATTCTAATAATAGATTATTTGTGGAAAATCTTTTTGAAGATCAAAACTTAGGTCTCTGGTTTAAAGATATTAAAGACGCCTCTCCAGAGAAACAAGAAGAACTTAAACAATTTTGGGAATTTATCAAACAAAAAGAAAACAAACGTTAATTATATGAATAAGCAAAAAAACTCAATAAGTGTAGTTATTTTTGTTTATTCATTTCCTTTTTAAATTATTAAATAAGAATATAACATTTTATAATTATATGCACTAATCTGATAGGACAAGTATTACACCTCTAGTATTACCCTCATTTTATCTGCTAATTACCTGAATTCAAGCGTATGTCTAATATATATAAAACCCTAAATTATTTAAAATTTTGAATATACCTAAAGCTACTCCTACTTTCTGTATAATTATATTCTTATTGAGGAATTATTACTGTTCGCATAACGGAGACTTCCTCTCACATATAGCCAGTTCCTTAAGTTGTTAATAGATAGTGGATTATAATTATATCGATACCCTATCTTATAAGTTTGCCTTCCAATTTTTACTTTTCCATTATAAAATAAGAACGAACGTTCTTATTTTATTTGAATGGAGTGTAAATTTTGTTTCAATCGCAACCCTATTACAATACACAACTTGAAGACTATATCCAGCACTTGTACCAATCCTTATCTATTTTTGTTCCCGAGCAAATTGATATGATGGAGATTGCGAAAAAGCTAAACATTTTGCTGTACTTTGCTCCGTTTGGAAGTCATGCAATGGAAAGAAATCAAATAGCTAACTTAGTTATTGATAATCGTATCTCTCAGCAAGAACAATGGGAGGATTTTGGCCATGAGACCTGTCACATCCTATTTCATACTGGTAATCAATTATTAATGCATCAAATGTTTCTGGAGTACCAAGAAGCAAAGGCTAAAAACTTCGCACAACAATTTTGTGTACCTACTTTTATGTTACGAAAGCTTCCTCCCCTACAGTTAAAAGCATATATAATCTCAGAAAAATTCAATGTAACAACACAATTTGCTGAAAAAAGACTTTTACATTATGAAAATCAATTATTAGCAAGTAAATTACAGAATCAAATATCACAATACTGTAATTTTCAAAAATAATGATTCAGGAGGTATTGAATATGAAAGGAAGTTTTCGTAAACGTGGAAATACGTGGTCTTTTACAATAGATATCGGTATAGATCCGGCCACAGGAAAACGCCAGCAAAAAAGTAAGAGTGGATTTAGAACAAAAAAAGAAGCCCAAAATGCTGCTGCAACGATGATTACAGAGATAGAGAAAGGAATATATTTTGATGACAAACAATTAACTGTTTTAGATGTATGGGAAAAGTTAAAGCCTCTCCGTAAAGCTGAATTAAAAATTACATCTTATGAAAAAGACATGAGCTTAGTTAAGCTCTATATCCTTCCCCCATTTAGTTATAAAAAAATTAAAAGTATTAAGTCTGTAATGATTCAAAGCTACTATGCTGAACTTAAAGAAAAAGGGCTGTCAAATGGTACAATCAGCAATATCCATCGCTGCCTAAGATGCATTTTCAAACACGCTGTAGAATGGGAAATCATACATGATAATATAATGAATAAGGTTAAAAAACCACGTGAAGAGCAAGGTGAGATGAAAACATGGTCGAGCGAAGAATGTAATCGATTCCTCCAGTATTTAAAAGAAAAAAATTATAAGTACCATATGTTCTTCTTACTTGCAATTTATACAGGTATGAGACGTGGAGAATTACTTGCACTAACATGGAAAGATGTTGACTTTGATAATAAACGCATTCTGGTTAATAAATCATTGGTAAAAACAGAAAAAGGACTATTTAAAGCTGCTACAAAAACTAAGTCTTCAAATAGAAGCATTAGTATCTCTTCTTTTGTTATAGAAAAGTTACAATCCTACTACTCCTATAAAAAGAAAGAATTTTTCCGCTGGGGTATACACTTGAATGATGAGGCGTTTATTTTCACCGGCAATACGATACATTCGCCCTTACATATAGATGCTCCCCATCGCTTTTTGAATGATCACTATAAAAAAGCTGGTGTTCCTCGAATTCGTATACACGACTTACGACATACTCACGCTACACTTATGCTTCAGGCTGGAGAACACCCTAAAATCGTACAAGATCGCTTAGGGCACTCTTCTATTCAAATGACTTTAGACAAATATAGTCATATCACACAGAACATGCAGCGACAAGCAGCAGAAAACTTCGAGAGCATAATAAAATCTAATGAAAACATCTGATAAAAAATGAAAAGATTTAATGTGAGCAAAATGTGAGCATCAAGGGAAACCAACACTTATAAACCTTGATATAATAAGGTTTTTCATACTATATCGTTGAATCTTGGGAAAAGAATGAGCAGTTTTAAGGGTGTTTATTTTTAAAACATCAAAATGCCAAATCCCTTATATCACAAAGGATTTGGCATTTTTAAGTATTTAGAACACCTGCTAAATTTAAGGAGAAATTAACAGACATGAGTCCGGTATAATGCCGTGTCCACACCCAAGGATCGGTTACATAAAATAACGTATCTAACCTGGGAAGTCTATTAGTCTTTTCCCCTTATAGTAACACTCTCTTCTACTAAGACCTTTTCTTTCTAGGGCCTACAATTAATTTAATCGCTGTTCTCTCTTCATTATTGATAGAAATCTCTTGAAACGCTGGAACAAAAGCTAAGTCAATACCACTTGGAGCGACGAACCCTCTTGCAATCGCAATTGCTTTAATCGCTTGATTTATAGCTCCAGCCCCAATCGCTTGAATTTCCACATTACCACTTGTTCTTAGTACACCTGCTATTGCACCTGCGACTGAATTTGGGCTTGATTTTGAAGATACCTTTAATATATTTTCCATGTAAGTTGCTCCTTCTATTATTTAATCTCTCTTTCGTTACAATTTTAAATATTTTAGCGTATCTTTAATTACTATTCACACCAAAAACAAACGATGCTTCATATGTACATTTATTCTATTTTTTCTGACTTCTTCCTGCCCAGCTACACAAATAAAAACAAAAAATAAATAATCTAATATACATACGATTAAATATCATAGCTTCACCAAACGATAACATCCATACAGCAAAAGATAATATTGCTGTTTTGTCATACGAAATTAATATAGTAAAGTGAAACTTTACTCAGTGGGGGGTTTTGTTCATCCCCACCTAACTTCTTTGCTTTCGCTGAATTTTGAGGTGGGAGTCTTACTGCTCGGAAAATAGCGGGATAAACGTTTCCTCGTTACTTCAATCCATTTAGAAATCCCATTCATTTTTCTATCAAATTCTGAACCTTATCATCTTCAAAAAGTGTTAAAGGTAATACCCCAATACTACATTTCATCATTTGACCACTTTATATTCCAAATCTATCTCCTTTTATAGTACAAGCATACACGCCAATTGTGATTCATTTTCATAAACTATTATGTGTTTTACATTTATTAAGAATAGGAGGTAATATATTGGGTTCATACTATCATTCTTCAAACTCGTATAAAAAATGCTCATGCAAATCTTCTTCCAGTTCAAATAAAAAATGTTCATGTGACCATTCACATAAACGAAGCTGTCCTGCATACGGAACTTTTTGGCAAACTGAATTTATAACTGTTCCTTTTGGCAACCCTTTTCCATTTAATCACGTTGGACCTTTAGCAGGAGGCGTTTCCTTACTAAACCCTACTACTATACAATTTAGACAAGCTGGTGATTATAGAGTTTCGTTCATTTCCAGTATTAATACTACTTTAAATCCTGTATTTCCACATATCCCAGTCATAACTATATTTTTAAATAACAATCCACTTGCTAATAGTCAAGGTGACTTCGCTATTCAAATGAATACTTCATCAAATAACGAATGTCTTCAACTCGTTGGCGAAACGATTGTTACAGTGCCAGCTAATTCAACTCTTCAACTTAGAAATAATAGTGGCTTTAATCGTCAAAGTATTGTAACTTGTGACAATGGTATAAATTCAGTTGAATTAACAGTTACAAAACTAAGTTAATATTATTTCTTCACATTCAGATGCTATTTCAGCATCTTTTTTTATTGAATAACAGTTTTCTTCGACTTTTATTATCTCTCATCACGCAAAAAAAGTGCAGAATTCTTTCTAACACAAGATTTCTGCACTTTTATATTATGCTTATTTATTCTTCCTTATTTCTCTACATAAACCGACTTAACAATCGTACGATTATATGGTTTTCCTTCTTTATTCATCCCTTTTATATCCATCGTAACGTTATATACTCCCGGTTGTTTTATATCTTTCAAAGCACCTGTAAATGTATTCGTATTAACATTTTGTAATTCATTAAATTCAGAGACTAACTTACCTTCTTTATTAACGACTCTTACTGTTATGGAAAGATCCCCTTTCATTTCAGGTGCCATTGGTGATTTTTTCAGTTTATACTCAGGTTTATTTACTTTAACTTTTGTAGGTATTTGAAGAACAAATGGTGCGTCATTCTTGTAATCGCTTACAACTAAATATGCATCTTTCGACTGCTTCGCCATCATTTTGATTTTCCATTCGCCTACTTCCAATTTATCAAACTTAAATGTTCTAATTGTCGCCCCATTAAAGAAAGATTCGCCTTCACCAGTAGTTATAGCGCTATCTTTATTTGCATATATTTTTCCTTTTGGAGATACCATTTGTACTTCTACATCAGAAGAAGCAGTTAGTACAGAAACGATTCCTTCCGCTTTTTTATCAACTGTAACGGTTTGCTCTATCCACTGATTTTGTGGTAATTCGCCTCCTAAAATATTTTGATTTGAAGTTGTATTTAATTGTTCTAGATCTTCATTTGAACTAGTGCTGGATGCTACTAAAGCTGGTAATTCCACATTTGTCGTACGTAAATATGGTTCGATTCGTGTAAAAACAGCTGATCCTTTTCTTATATTGTCATGATCAAATCTGGAATCTGTAAATAAATGTGTACCGTACGATAGCTTCGCACTCCATTCATTTACTAGTCCATCATTTGAACCGTACGATGATAAATATAACCCGCCCATAGATAATGCAGAAAATGTTGGCCCCCAGCTAGTCCCAGTAGCCGTATAGTAACGGTTTAATTTAGCTGCTGGGTTATTATCTATTGTTGAACGAAACTTTGCCATTTCACCTATTTGTAACGAGTACGTACCATCATCTTTTTGACCTAATATAGAAGCTAGCCACCCTGCCCACCAACTATATGACAAATCTGCTAAATTTGAGCCGTGATGCGGTGTAGCAAGTGTAATAACATTTCCAACAAATCGATTCGCATCATATTCAACTAATGCGGCTTGTGTATCAATACCACCTTTACTATGCGCTACAATATTAACTTTTTTACCGAAATGATTATATATTTCTTCAAGTTTTTGTGCTAACAGTTTTCCGTTATCCCACTGACTAGCCGAACCTTTCCCCGCAGCATCATATAATTGTATAAACACTGTTTGATAGCCTGCTTTCAAAGCATAATCATACATATCATTTATATCATGATATACTGTCTTTCCATACCAACTATCCGCATTACCATTTCTTCCTTGTACAAAGAGAATTGGTGGTTTATTCTCATCATAATTAGCAGGTTTTTGGCCTAAAAACCATTCCCCAGGTGTAAATACTTCTGTGTCAGGAAACCCCTTTCCAAGCTCTTTTACAACTTCTGCCTGTACATTTGTGCTAATCGTTGGAGCCATGATAAAAAATACAATTAGTAAGGCCACACATCTTCTCATCAGTCTCATATTACTCCCCCTATTTTTTTGAAAGAAGGTGTTCTTTATAATATTTTATATTTTCCCTTCCTTAATAATAGCTAATCTTTGATTTTAAAAAGATGTTAGCCCTATTTTTAGAAGGTTACTAGTTGTGTACCCTCTTCCTTAACTCTCGTTATTCTCTTTGTTTCTACCTCTTCCTTTTGATAGAATACGACAAAAAAGTTTCTCAATAATTGTTAACTTCGCTACATCCAGATATTTTTTAAATCATTATTGTTTATATAAAGCATACAAATCTTGAAAAAATTTTAGTAAAAAAACATTTTATTACTAGTTAGTTATTTAAAAACATAATAAAGATATGTACTTTCTTTTCATTAAATACAAAATAATTTTAAAGGACCCTATATTGTAAGGCTTTCCTACAATTAAAAATCAAACTGAAATTTCCGAATAAACAATCATATTTCCAGAAACATATATTATGATAATTTCCGCGCACTTGAATTAACCTTGTAGAAGTACTAACCTATCGGTGAGCAGAAGAAAATTCTGTAAAAAGAAAGGAGAATACTTTATGATGACCAATTTACAAAAGGAGTTTTTTGAACGCTTAAAAATTCCTGCAAAAGAAATAACATTTGATGATTTAGATGAAATCTTATTAAAAATGGGAATGATTCTCCCCTATGAAAATCTTGATATTATGGCTGGTACTATTAAAAATATCTCAAAAGATAACTTAATAGAAAAGTTACTTATTCAAAAACGAGGTGGACTTTGTTATGAATTAAACTCCTTATTGTATTATTTTTTAATTGATTGTGGGTTTCAAGTATACAAAGTAGCCGGTACTGTTTATGATCTTTACGATAATAAATGGAAGCCCGATGATGGTCATGTCATTATCATATTAAGTCATGAGAATAAAGATTATGTTGTGGATGCAGGTTTTGCATCTCATCTCCCTTTACATCCAGTCCCTTTTAAAGGAGAAGCCATCTCCTCTCAAACAGGAGAATATCGAATTCGTAAACGAAATACTCGAAAAGGTACGCATATTTTAGAAATGAGAAAAGGAGCTAACGGAGAATCTACAAGTTTCTTACAATCTGAACCTTCAAATGAATGGAAAATAGGTTATGCTTTCACTTTAGATCCAATAGATGAGAAAAAAGTGAATAACATTCAAAAAGTGATTGTAGAGCATAAAGAATCTCCTTTTAATAAAGGAGCTATCACTTGTAAATTAACTACTTATGGTCACATATCGTTAACAAATAAAAATTACACAGAAACCTTTAAAGGCACCAAAAATAAACGACCAATAGAATCTAAAGATTATGCTCGCATTCTTCGTGAATCTTTTGGAATAACGCAAGAGAAATATGTAGGAAAAACACTAGAAAGAGGTTAGTTGACTAGAAGTATTTCATAATAAAGCAGATTCTATATTTAGAATCTGCTTTATTTTATATTTTGTTATAAATTAATTTAATTTTGTTGTTACCCTTTAATTTTCAATTATATACTCATCATCATATTTATCGTATTGTAACCCTTTCCCTATCTTTGATTCTGTAACTTGATCTCTTAAAAACGGTGCAGCACCCATTTTGCTAGTTGCAATTTCAATTCCATATTTTTTCGTTAAATGAGCTAACTCTATTAAAAACCACTCTCTTCGCAATGTAACTGGAATATCAAATGTTTTTCTTTTCATATATAATAGCACCTCTTTTATTTTCATAGCTTAAAAACATCACTGGATGCACTTATTAAAACTACCTTCCACCCCTAACATCCAATGAAACATTATAGTATATGCATGTCCATTTCAAACGTGCTATCACAAATATGATATTAAAGTTTACATAATTATATTATGTAATAATAGAAGAGAAAGGCATGTCCCTTCCTCTTCTATTATAGATATTTAAATTAAGAACATCTTGGTACACCTAAAGCTAAAAATAAACCTGCTACTCCCGCAGTAATCGGTACTTTTAACGTAATAACATCGTCTACCTTCGTTACTAAAAAGTAAGCATTACCTTCTTGTAATATACAAGTTACCAACAATTGAAATTCCATTCAAATCTCCTCCTTTCAATCGATATACTATAATTTATGAAATCTCTTTCAAAAAGTAATAGTAAATATATCTATTTTCCCTTATATCCAAATAAATGTTTATAAGTCTAGTAAAAATATTAATTTTCTAAATTTATATAAAACGTGTAATATCCAATAAGTTCCTATATAATCAATAAGAAAAATCTTACAAATGGAGGTATGAAAATGGCGATTTTGAGTAATATTGGTGCAGCTTTATTTTTTATTGCTTTTATTCTTTTAATCTTATGTATCATTTCATTCTTTAAAAAAAATGGAAAAGCAAAACAATATGGACGTCCTACCGTTATTCTTTTTATGATTTCAATTATATTAATAGTGACTGGTACAACAAAATCTGAACACCCAGTCATCGAATTTTTTGCTATTTTAAGTTTCATTCTATTTATATTCTTCCTTGTACTTGCAATATTATCTGTTATTAAGAAAACAGGTGTAGCAAAAAAACAATTTATTATTACAGCCGTATTATTTGTCATTTTTGTTGCG
>NZ_JAKUFY010000141.1:0-11459 GCF_022663675.1 Bacillus cereus group sp. BfR-BA-01355 | reverse complement strand
ATCCAATACTAGAACCACCATATGAAGGGCAAACAGAGCGGGCACGCCCATTACTAAAATATAATCAAACATTACAGCGTTTAAGCGAAATGAATATTTCACGCATTTTATCAGGGCATGGGGAAGATGTTCTAAATGTGAAACAACTTATTGAAACGAGATTACAAAAGCAAGAAACACGTGCTTTTAAAGTGCTTGAGTTATTAAAGGAAAAACCAATGACAGCATTTGAAGTATGTGTAAAACTATTTCCGGTATTATATAAAGAACAATTACCACTTACTATTTCAGAAACGGTTGGACAATTGGACTATTTAGCATATAATCAACAAGTGATGATTGATGAGTCATCGCAACAATTGATTTATTATGCAAAGTAGGTGACAGCAATGACAGGACGTTTACAAAATAAAGTAATCGTCATTACAGGTGCTTCTAGTGGGATTGGTGAGCAAGTTGCAATGCAAGTTGCAGCACAGGGAGCGACTCCAGTATTAATGGCTCGAACAGAAGAGAAACTACAAGCGTTAGTAGACAAAATTAAAGAAACTTATAATACGCCTTGCTATTATTATGTATTAGATGTAAGTGAAGAGATGGAAGTACAGTCTGTTTTTTCAAAGGTATTACAAGAAGTGGGACGTATTGATATATTAGTAAACAATGCGGGATTTGGTATTTTTAAAACGTTTGAAGATGCGTCAATGGGTGAAGTAAAAGATATGTTCCAAGTAAATGTATTTGGATTAGTAGCATGTACGAAAGCGGTACTACCTTATATGGTAAACAAGAATGAAGGACATATTATTAATATTGCTTCACTTGCTGGAAAAATTGCAACTCCGAAATCGAGTGCTTATGCAGCAACGAAACATGCCGTATTAGGATTTACGAATAGTTTACGCATGGAATTAGCGAATACAGATATTTATGTTACAGCAATTAATCCAGGTCCGATAGATACAAACTTTTTTGAAATAGCGGATCAATCTGGTACATATGTAAAGAATATGGGACGTTACATGTTAAAACCAACATACGTAGCAGAACAAATCGTAAAGTCGATGCACACGAAAAAACGTGAAGTAAACTTACCGAAGTGGATGGGCATTGGTCCGAAACTTTATGCTTTATTCCCAGGTTTATTTGAGCGTGTTGCAGGTAAATCATTAAGTAAAAAATAGGAGATTTCCATATGGAAATCTCCTATTTTTTATTGTTTTCCAGTTACATAATCATAAACAATATCCTCAATTTCCTCGTATAAATCAATTTCAATATTTGAATGAGTCACCGTTTGAATATGTTTCACTAGCATTTCCTGATCTTCTTTTGATATTGGACTGCATTGATATTGTTGAAAACTTTTTATAATCATTTTCTCAATTAATTTTTCGTTCATATTTTTCCCCGCCTGTATGTACGTATGTATTGTTTTATTGTACTTGAAGTGAAATAAAAAAACTACTATGCACTATTTTTGTATAAAAATTCGGTTGAGTATAT
This sequence comes from Bacillus cereus group sp. BfR-BA-01355, assembly GCF_022663675.1. NCBI lineage: Bacteria > Bacillati > Bacillota > Bacilli > Caryophanales > Bacillaceae > Bacillus > Bacillus cereus group sp. BfR-BA-01355. The sequence goes on along the minus strand of NZ_JAKUFY010000141.1, from coordinate 9,953 downwards.
TATTTTTCTAATAAAATTAAGTTTTTTTAGATTTAAAAATTTATAAATATTTAATTGACTCTATAAATATACAATATTATAATCATACTTAATTTAAAGAATCGATATGAGGAGGAACTTATGAAAGTCGCAATTATTGGAGCCACTGGATATGGGGGCATTGAGTTAATTCGTTTATTAGAACAACATCCATATTTTTCGATAGCATCTCTCCATTCTTTTTCACAAGTTGGTGAGTGTATAACAAATGTATATCCTCATCTTCGAAATGTCCTTTTTCATACGTTACAAGAAATTGATGTGGAGACGATAGGAAAAGAAGCAGAAATCGTATTTCTAGCAACCCCAGCAGGAGTATCGGCGGAGTTAACTCCTAAGTTATTAGCAGAAGGTTTAAAAGTAATTGACCTATCTGGAGACTTTCGTATGATAGATCCTTCGTCATATGAACTGTGGTATAAAAGGCCAGCAGCGAAAGAAGAAATTCTTAGAAAAGCAGTGTATGGGTTAAGTGAATGGAAAAGGACTGGGATTCAAAAGGCAAATTTAATTGCAAACCCAGGATGTTTTGCTACAGCCACATTGCTAGCGATAGCGCCGTTAGTACGTAGCGGCATGATTGAAGAAGATTCGATTATTATTGATGCGAAATCAGGGGTATCAGGAGCAGGTAAAACACCAACAACAATGACTCACTTTCCTGAGCTATATGATAACTTGCACATTTATAAAGTGAATGAGCATCAGCACGTTCCAGAGATTGAGCAAATGCTTACAGAATGGAATAGTGAATCACAGCCAATTACATTTAGCACACATTTAATACCGATATCACGAGGAATCATGATTACACTTTATGCAAAAGTAAAACAAAAGATGGAAATAAAGCAACTTCAAAAATTGTATGAAGAAACGTATGAACAATCGCCTTTCATCCGAATTTGTACGCAAGGGAAATTTCCAAGTCCAAAAGAAGTGAGAGGCTCAAATTATTGTGATATTGGCATAGCTTACGATGAAAGAGCTGAAAGAGTTACGGTCGTTTCTGTTATAGACAATATGATGAAAGGCGCGGCTGGGCAAGCGATTCAAAATGCAAACATAATAGCGGGACTAGAAGAGACAACAGGTTTACAACATATGCCGCTTTATGTATAAGGGGGACATGGTGATTAAAGTAGCGTCTATTACAAAATTAGAAAATGGTTCAATTGTAACGCCGAAAGGCTTTTCGGCAATTGGTACTGCAAATGGTTTAAAAAAGGAGAAAAAGGATTTAGGTGCCATTGTTTGTGATGTACCAGCATCATGTGCCGCTGTGTATACAACGAATCAAATACAAGCAGCTCCTTTGCAAGTAACGAAGGATAGTATAACGGCAGAAGGGAAGTTACAAGCAATTATCGTTAATAGTGGAAATGCAAATGCTTGTACTGGAATGAAAGGATTACAAGACGCATACGAGATGCGCGCATTAGGGGCGGAACATTTTGGGATGAAAGAAAATTACGTTGCAGTAGCTTCAACAGGTGTAATTGGTGTTCCACTGCCGATGGATATAATCCGAAAGGGAGTTGCAACTCTTATACCGACGAAGGAAGAAAGTGAAGCATATTGTTTTTCTGAAGCAATTTTAACGACGGATCTTATAACGAAAGAAACTTGCTATGAAATGATTATTGATGGGAAGAAAGTGGCGATTGCGGGTGTTGCAAAAGGTTCAGGGATGATTCATCCGAATATGGCAACGATGCTTAGTTTTATTACGACAGATGCTCATATAGAGCATGACGTATTGCAAACAGCGTTATCCGAAATTACGAATCATACATTTAATCAAATTACGGTAGATGGAGATACTTCTACGAATGATATGGTCATCGTTATGGCAAGTGGATTATCAGAAACAAGGCCGATAAATATGGAACATACAGATTGGGAAACTTTCGTATGTGCTTTACAGCAAGTATGTGAAGATTTAGCGAAAAAAATTGCGCAAGATGGTGAAGGAGCTACGAAGTTAATAGAAGTAAATGTGCTAGGAGCTCAAACGAATGAAGAGGCAAAAAAAATTGCAAAGCAAATAGTCGGTTCGAGTCTTGTGAAAACAGCAATACATGGTGAAGACCCAAACTGGGGGCGAATTATTAGCAGTATTGGACAAAGTGAAGTAGCTATTCATCCGAACACAATTGACATTACTCTTCAATCTATATCGGTATTAAAAAATAGTGAGCCTCAAATATTTTCTGAAGAAGAAATGAAAGAGAGATTACAAGAAGATGAAATAGTCATTAATGTGTACTTACACTTAGGTGAAGAGACAGGATCAGCTTGGGGCTGTGACTTAAGCTATGAATATGTGAAAATAAATGCTTGTTATCGTACATAAGGAGAGAGAAGATGAGCGATTATATTGTAGTGAAATGCGGCGGTAGTATGTTGAATCAATTAAATGCTGTGTTTTTTGATTGTATAAAGAAATTGCAACAGAAGTATAAAGTGGTGATTGTTCATGGTGGTGGGCCAGAAATTGATGCCAAATTAAAAGATTGTAACATCAACGTAGAAAAAAGAGATGGATTACGCGTAACACCAAAAGAAGTTATGGATGTTGTTCAAATGGTGCTATGCGGAAGTACGAATAAAAAACTCGTAATGAATTTACAAAAGCATAATTTACTTGCTGTAGGTTGTTCAGGGTGTGACGGTAATTTACTTCAAGTTCAACCTGTCAGCGAGGAGATAGGATATGTGGGAGAAGTAAGTTATGTAGAAACAGCCTTATTAAAAGGATTAATAAATATGGGGTATATTCCTGTTATTGCTCCAATCGGGGTAAATGGTAATGAAATTTATAACATAAATGCGGACAATGCTGCAGCTGGGATTGCGGCCGCGTTAGGGGCAAAAGAGCTGATTTTTATTACGGATGTAGATGGAATATTACATGAAGGGAATTTGGTAAAGGAAACGGATGAATCTGAAATTGCAACTTTTATAGAAACAGGTGTTATTACAGGTGGGATGATTCCGAAAGTACAGGCGGCACTAGCATCATTAAAAATGGGAGTGCAAAAGATAAGTATTGTGAATGGTACAAAAGATTTTACTGAGGTTACGGGAGAGTGTATTGGAACGACGGTAACGAAAGGTGTGAGTATTGCATGACGAGTCATCTTTTTCAAACGTATGGCAGAAGAACTATTGAGTTTGTAAAGGGAACTGGAACGAAAGTTATTGATAATAAAGGTAAGCAATATTTAGATTTTACATCAGGAATTGGCGTATGTAATTTAGGACATTGTCACCCTACTGTTCTCAAAGGTGTACAAGAGCAACTTGATGATATATGGCATATATCTAACCTGTTTACAAACAGCTTACAAGAAGAAGTTGCGTCATTATTAACAGAAAATAGAGCATTAGATTATGTGTTTTTCTGTAATAGTGGGGCAGAGGCAAATGAAGCGGCTTTAAAGTTAGCACGTAAGCATACTGGAAAATCTCTCGTCGTAACATGCCAGCAGTCTTTTCACGGTAGAACATTTGGAACGATGAGTGCAACAGGCCAAGATAAGGTAAAAGAAGGATTTGGTCCATTACTTCCATCTTTTTTACATATCCCTTTTAACGATATTAAAGCATTAGAGGAAGTAATGAATGAAGAAGTTGCGGCGGTAATGGTAGAAGTAGTTCAAGGAGAGGGAGGAGTAATACCTGCTGATCTATCTTTTTTGAAAGAGATTGAAACATTATGTAATAAGTTCGGTTCCTTATTTATTATAGACGAAGTACAAACGGGGATAGGAAGAACTGGAACACTATTCGCTTATGAACAAGTGCGAATAGAGCCTGATATCGTTACCGTTGCAAAAGCACTTGGGAATGGGATTCCTGTCGGAGCAATGATTGGCCGGAAAGAGCTCGGAACGTCGTTTACTGCAGGATCACACGGTTCAACTTTTGGCGGGAATTACATCGCGATGGCTGCAGCGAAAGAAGTATTGCAAGTAAGTAAAAGACCATTGTTTTTAAAAGAAGTACAAGAAAAAGGCGAGTATGTATTAGAGAAGTTGCAAGAGGAATTACAGCATGTCGAATGTATTCAAAATATACGTGGTAAGGGGCTTATGATTGGGATTGAGTGTAAGCATGAAGTTGCAAGTTTTATAGAACAACTAGAAAACGAAGGACTTCTCGTATTACAAGCAGGCCCTAATGTTATAAGACTATTACCGCCACTCATTGTCACGAATGAAGAGTTAGAACAGGCAGTATATATAATAAAAAAAGTAGTTTGTACAAAAAACGTATCAATCATATAAGGGGGAAGTTTCATGTCAACTGTACAAGTACCGAAATTAAATACGAAAGATCTTTTAACACTAGAAGAATTAACGAAAGAAGAAATTATTTCTTTAATTGAGTTCGCTATATATTTAAAAAAGAATAAGCAAGAGCCTTTATTACAAGGCAAAATATTAGGGCTTATTTTTGATAAGCATTCAACTCGTACTCGTGTATCTTTTGAAGCGGGAATGGTACAACTCGGGGGACATGGTATGTTTTTAAGTGGGAAAGAGATGCAAATGGGAAGAGGAGAAACCGTTTCAGATACTGCGAAAGTATTATCGCAGTATATTGACGGGATCATGATACGTACATTCTCACACGCGGATGTAGAAGAGCTTGCAAAAGAATCTAGTATTCCTGTTATTAACGGTTTAACGGATGATCATCATCCTTGTCAAGCATTGGCAGACCTAATGACAATATATGAAGAAACAAATACATTTAAAGGAATAAAATTGGCTTACGTAGGTGACGGAAATAATGTATGTCATTCATTGTTGCTAGCGAGTGCAAAAGTCGGAATGCATATGACTGTTGCAACGCCTGTAGGATATGAACCGAATGAAGAGATTGTAAAAAAAGCGTTAGCGATTGCCAAGGAAACAGGAGCTGAAATTGAAGTTTTGCATGATCCTGAATTAGCGGTGAATGAAGCAGATTTCATTTATACTGACGTTTGGATGAGCATGGGGCAAGAGGGCGAAGAAGAGAAATATTCTTTATTTCAACCTTACCAAATCAATAACGAACTTGTTAAGCATGCGAAACAAACATATCGTTTCTTACACTGTTTACCTGCCCATCGTGAAGAAGAAGTAACAGGAGAAATTATAGATGGACCACAGTCTATCGTCTTCGAGCAAGCTGGTAATCGATTGCATGCTCAAAAAGCGTTATTAGTGAGTTTATTTAAAAATGTAGAAGAGCCTTCCTAAAAGGGAGGTTTTTTTATATTAAAATGTCGGATGTATATTTGGTTAACCATTTCGATATCATTTATAATAAAAGAGAAAACTAAATTTGTTTTTCAGAGTGTGTAAGGACATACTACATATAAAAATATAGTTAAAGAGATGATGAGGGTGAAAACAACTAAGAAAACATATTCGTTTTTTCAGCGGATGTGGAGAATATTAAAGTTTCAATATTATAAGTTGCTTCGATCGCCAGAAGGCGCAAAGAAAGTATCGTTAGGGTTTGCTATAGGATTCGGCTTAGAAATGTTAGTCATTTATACGGCATCGCTCGTATATGTAATATTTTATCCAATCGTCAGGTTAGCAAAGGGATCTTTTCCTGCGGCAGTTATTGGCAATATTATTGGGAAAATATCGTTTCTCCCAGTATTTTTATTTCCGCTTGCGTATACGCTAGGAAAAATGATTTATCCATTTGATGTACAGAAAATTCATCATGAACCATTTACGATATCGGACTTGTTTTCAATTCACATTTTTACGATATTAAAGAGCTTATTACAAAGTGAAGTGTATGTATTAATTGGAATGACGATTTTAGGAGTTGTGTTTGGTCTCATTTCGTATTTCGTTGTGCATTATTTATACGAAAAGAACCGTAAGTTACGCTTGAAGAAAAGGAAGAAACGAGTGAGAGAACCACTTGTACAATTATAAACAATGTCACATTCATTTTCTCCTTTGAATATGTTTAAGAAAAAGGAGGAGAGGATAATGTATTATTATTACGTACCTCAAGTATATCCATATGTAAATTATTATCCGGTTTATGATACGAGTAGACAATACGAATTATATCGGCAACAACAATTACAGCAATTATCACAAATACCACAAATACCACAAATACCACAACAACAGCCTACACAGGAAAAAAAACCATATTTAACAACATGGCCATATTCCAATGTATACTATGGTAACTATTACGAATCATAAAGCTGCTTCTATTTAGAAGCAGCTTTATACGTTTGTTTTCAAAATTAAATTTTGAATGGTTTGAAGAGAATGAATGAGCTTTTCGCGCTCTTCCTCAGATAATGTTTGGAAATTTTCTTTTAGTTTGTCTAAAATGAATTGCTGATACTGATTTACTAATAATTTCCCTTCAGCTGTTAGGGAAATTAAAATGACCCGTCGATCTTTTTCGCTATAATGACGCTCTATTAGTTCTTCTTGAATAAGTTTGTTTAATAGAGGTGTCATGTTAGGCCGTGAAATCGCTAGCCGCTTGCCGATTTCGGAAACTGCTAATGTGCCGTTTTCATGCAAAAGCAGTAATACTTGTGTATGTGATGGCGGCATATGTCTTTGAGAAGAAAATTCTCCAGGAAGCATAAATTTGCGATAAAAAAGAGGCACTAGCGAAAGAAGATGATCAACAATACGTTCCCACTCGCGTGATTCCATATAAAGGCCCCCTTCCACTATCATTGTAACAAAAAAGACATGTTATAAAAATAGAATTGTTTCATGGTCGCTTTAATATTTGTAGGATAACACTTGCTTTGTAAATGTATTGGCAATAATCGCATAGCCGTTATCATTTGGGTGTACTTGGTCAAATAATAACTCTTTTTTATCATTCGATATTAATTTACGAATTGGTAAAACGATAGATGGTTGATTTGCTTTGGAAATGGAATAAACAGATTCATTCCAGCCATCTAAAAACATATCTGCATAACTTGCGATGGAGTCATCGAGTTGTAACGGGTTATAGAGTTCTGAGAGAATGAGTAAAGCATCCGGATTTTGATCTCGAACTGTCTTTACAATACTTTTTATATCCGCTTCAAAATGGGCTTTTTCTTTATTTAACATTTTTATACCATCTATAACACCAACATCACGATTTAAACGAAATAAATTATTTCCTCCAATATTAATTGTAATTATATTTGCTGCTCTAATTTTTTCCTTTACATCTTCTGATTGAACTTTTTTAGCGAGACGATCTGTTGTAAGACCGTTTACCCCAAGGTTTTCTACTGTAATTGGTTTATGAATTTGTGCTTCTATTTGCTTAGAAGCTAATTCAGCAAATCCACCTTGTGTCGATCCATATCCTTTAGCGAGTGAATCACCTAATACAAGATGATAAAAAGATTCATTTGTTTGCTTATCAATCCAATTTGGGGCAGATGTTTTTTCTGTTTTTTCTTCAGATTCATTTTGTTTTGTCTCGTCGTTCTTTTCAAAATAAGAATAAGAAATGATCAGAAGGAGGAGACAAACAATTGTTAAGATGACTTTTTTCATAAATTCATCCTCCTTGTAATTGGTAATTGTATCATATTCAGCAGTATTAGCAATGTAAGGGCATATTATATGTTTATGAAAAGTTTATAATAACTTTACAGAAAATTTGTTGAAGTTTGTCAAAAAATATTGACGATAGGAAAGAACTTTATATATGATAATGTCAGATAAGGTGAAACTTTAATTAGTGGGAGCTTTATTTCCGATTAATTAATGGTCTTCATCAATCGGGCGTTTAAGGGGACTACTCGTTAGCGCAGGGTGAAATGAAAATTGTGTCTCTAATAGAAGAAAAAAGGTATGTGGTTAGAGACAGATAGGGATTCATTTCATTATTTTTGGTAATTGTATAAGGGGGATTTTTTGTGAAAAAGTCAAAAAAAATGCTAGCTGGAGCAACTCTTGCGATTGGTGTTATAGCGCCGCAAGTAATGCCAGCAACAGCTCATGCAGATGAGAACACTGGGGAGAGTACAGTTAACTTACGAATTCTAGAAACATCAGATATTCACGTTAACTTAATGAATTACGATTATTATCAAACGAAAACAGATAATAAAGTAGGACTTGTACAAACGGCAACACTCGTTAATAAAGCACGTGAAGAAGTGAAAAACTCTGTCCTATTTGATGATGGGGATGCATTACAAGGGACACCGCTTGGGGATTACGTAGCGAATAAAATAAAAGATCCGAAGAATCGTGTGGATCCTAGTTATACACATCCATTATATCGTGTAATGAATTTAATGAAGTATGACGTCATCTCTCTTGGGAATCATGAATTTAACTATGGTTTAGATTATTTAAACAAAGTGATTGAAAAAACGGATTTCCCGGTTATTAACTCGAATGTATATAAAGTTGACCATGATGATAAGGAAGAGAACGATGAAAATTATTTTAAACCATATCATATTTTAAAGAAAGAAGTAGTGGATGAAGCAGGCCAAAAACAAATAGTGAAAATTGGTGTAATGGGATTTGTTCCACCACAAATCATGAACTGGGATAAAGCGAACTTAGAAGGAAAAGTAAAAGCGAAAGACATCGTCGCAACAGCAAGAATAATGGTGAAAAAAATGCAAAATGAGGGTGCGGATATTATCGTTGCATTGGCTCATTCAGGCGTCGATAAGAGCGAATATAAAGAAGTGAATAAAATGGAAAATGCATCATATCATTTAGCGACACAAGTTCCTGGCGTAGATGCAGTATTAATGGGACATTCACATACTGAAGTGGAGGATGTATTTAATGGTGTTCCAGTTGTAATGCCTGGTGTTTTTGGTAGTAACTTAGGTATTATTGATATGCAATTGAAAAAGGTAAACGGAACATGGGAAGTACAAAAAGATCAATCTAAGCCACAACTTCGCCCGATTGCTAATAGTAAAGGTACCCCATTAGTAGAATCTGATCAAAAATTAGTTAATGAAATTAAAGATGAGCATCAAGCGACAATCGACTATGTAAATACACCTGTAGGTGAAACGAAAGCACCAATTAATAGTTATTTTTCATTAGTACAAGATGATCCTTCCGTACAAATTGTGACAAATGCACAAAAATGGTATGTAGAACAAGAACTTAAAAAACCAGAGTACGAAAAGATTAAAGATATTCCGGTTTTATCTGCAGGCGCACCATTTAAAGCAGGTGGCCGAAACGGTGCTACATATTATACGGATATTCCAGCTGGAACGTTAGCGATTAAAAACGTTGCAGATTTATACGTATATCCAAATACGTTATATGCTGTAAAAGTAAATGGGGCACAAGTGAAAGAATGGCTTGAAATGTCTGCAGGTCAGTTTAATCAAATTTATCCAGAAAAGAAAACAGAAGAACAACCGTTAGTAAATATAGGCTATCCTACATATAACTTTGATATTTTAGATGGCTTAAAATACGAAATTGATGTAACACAACCGGCGAAATACGATAAAGATGGAAAAATTGTAAATGCAAATACGAATCGTATTGTAAATATGACATATGAAGGTAAGCCAGTAGCTGATGATCAAAAGTTCATCGTCGCTACAAATAACTATCGTGGAAGTAGTCAAACGTTCCCAGGTGTAAGTGAAGGGGAAGTTGTATACCAATCACAAGATGAAACACGTCAAATCATTGTGAAGTATATGCAAAAAATAAAAAATATTGATCCAGCAGCTGATCAAAATTGGACGTTTAAACCGATTGTTGCAGATAAATTAAATACAACATTTGATTCTTCACCAAATGCACAAAAGTATATAAAGAAAGATGGGAACATATCATATGTTGGACCATCTGAAAATGAATTTGCTAAATATGCAATTGATATAACGAAGAAGAATGATGATAAAGAAACTG
>NZ_JAKUFY010000140.1:0-11641 GCF_022663675.1 Bacillus cereus group sp. BfR-BA-01355 | reverse complement strand
CCACCGCCACCACCACCAGAGCCACCAGAACCATTGGCACCACACCCACTGCCACCACCCCCTGTGCCTCCAGAACCATTGCCACCAGAACCGTTGTCTCCAGAGCCACTGCCACCAGAGCCGTTGCCACCAGAGCCGTTGCCACCAGAACCGTTGTCACCAGAGCTACTGCCACCAGAGCCGTTACCGCCGGAACCATTGCCACCAGAGCCACTGCCACCAGAACCGTTACCGCCGGAACCATTGCCGCCAGAGCCGTTACCGCCGGAACCATTGTCGCCAGAGCCACTGCCACCAGAGCCGTTGTCGCCAGAGCCACTGCCACCAGAACCATTGCCGCCAGAACCGTTGTCACCAGAACCACTATCGTTCTGAGAACCGTTATTTCCTGGAGGTTTATTATTATCCTTTGAGTTTCCTTCTGCAAAATGATCACTATTTTGTACAATAGCGTTTGTTAATGGGCGGAAGTTTTCAGTTGCAGCATTACCAATATTTAAACCGCTAAAAAAAGATAAAGAGAGTGTTGATGCTAAAATGAAGATTTTCGTCATGGTTTTCCTCCTAAGAAATTAATATTCCATCTAAAATACATCCCTTTGTAATATTTCTTAGGAAAAAGAGTTTTATGCAAAAAAAACTATATATAGAAAAAGGTGGTGTATTTCTCAAAGCAGAAAAGAGTTAATGTAGATTTCCTACAAATAGTAGAGGCGGAGAATTTACATTCAGAACGGTAGAGGAAGTGGCAGTAGATGAAAGAGTATATAGCGTTTGATATTGGCGGTACGCAAATTAAGTATGGCATTGTTTCAGAAATAGGGAGAGTATTAAAGCGTAAAACAGTTGCAACAGAAATTCATTTAGGCGGAGAACAAACTATTCAAAAACTTATATATGTATCAAAAAAAATAATGAATGAACATACTATTGCAGGAATTGGTATTAGCACCACGGGGATTGTTGATATTAGTAAAGGAATTGTGACGGGAGGTGCGAATCATATTCCGGGATATCGTACTATTCCTATTATTGATAGATTGCAAGAGATATTAAAAGTTTCAGTATCGATTGACAATGATGTGAATTGTGCAGCGTTTGGAGAAAAATGGAATGGTAGTGGAAGAGAGAAAGAGAACTTTATTATGCTCACCCTTGGAACAGGGATTGGGGGAGCGATTTTTATAGACGGAGAATTGTACCGAGGGCATTCATTTAGTGCTGGTGAATGGGGGAATATGTTAATAGAAGGAAAACCGTTTGAAGAGGTTGCCTCGATTTCAGGATTAATTCGTCTTGTCAGAAAATATAAAGGAAAAGGTGAGTGGAATGGGAGATTAATTTTCGAGTTGTATGATAAAGGAGATCGGGAAGTTGCTCAAGCAGTTAGGATCTTCTTTAAACATTTGGCAATCGGAATTAGTAATCTTGCTTATATTTTCAATCCAGAAAAGATTATTATTGGTGGAGGAATTACCGATAGAGGAAATGAGTTTTTAAAAGAAGTAAAAGAAGAGGTCAGTAAATACTTAAACCAAGAGATTTATAATAATTGTGAGATTGAACTTGCACAAAACGGTAATTGTGCAGGAATGATTGGTGCTATTTACCACTTCTTACATCATCATAAGTAAATTATATGAATGTTTTCATATAACTGAGAATTTATCCTTTTTATCGCTAGGTAAATAATGCTACAATATAAGAGAAGAATACAATATTTTCCGATTTGGAAAATGCTTTGTAGAAAGGGAGAAACTTCATGCCTATTATTTTAGAAAAAGGTCAAAAGATCGATTTAACGAAAGGACAACCAAAAGTAGCAAAACTACAGGTTGGCTTAGGCTGGGATCCAATTGGGCAATCAGGTGGATTTCTGTCTTCATTATTTGGAAGTAAACCAAATGTAGATTGTGATGCATCTGTTGTTATGTTAGAAGGAGATCGTTTTTTAAACAAAAATGATTTAGTTTACTTCGGAAATAAACTTTCTACTTGTGGTAGTATTATTCATTCAGGAGATAATTTAACAGGTGAAGGCGCTGGTGATGACGAAACAATTTTCGTAGAATTACATAAAGTTCCGAGCCGTATTAATCGTTTAGTATTCGTTGTAAATATTTATGACTGTGTAAATCGTCGTCAAGATTTCGGGATGATTCGTAATGCATATATTCGTATTCAAAACCCGCAAACTGGTGAAGAATTAGCACGCTATAATTTATCGGATAATTATGCTGGCAAAACGACTCTAATTGCAGGTGAAATGTATCGTCACGGAAGTGAATGGAAGTTTTCAGCTGTTGGAGAAGGCACACAAGATAAAAACTTAAGTGAGATTGTATCACGTTATCAATAAAATAAACCGAGGAGGAATTGAATATGGCATCAATTTCATTGAAAAAAGGACAAAAGGTAGACTTAACAAAAACGAATCCGGGTCTTTCAAAAGTTCTTGTAGGACTAGGTTGGGATACGAATCGTTATGACGGACAAAACGATTTCGATTTAGATGTTAGTATTTTCTTAGTAGGCGCTAACGGTAAAGTTTCAGGTGCAGAGGATTTCGTCTTCTATAATAACCCAAAAGGTGCGAATGGTGCTGTCGAGCATTTAGGAGATAACCGAACTGGCGAAGGTGAAGGCGATGACGAATCGATCAAAGTAGATTTGAAAAATGTACCTGCACATATCGAACGTATTTGTTTCACAATTACAATCTATGATGGAGAAGGTCGTAGCCAAAACTTCGGACAAGTTTCTAACTCTTTCGTACGTATTTTAGATGAAGAAAAGAATGCAGAATTAATTCGTTACGATTTAGGAGAAGATTTCTCTATTGAAACAGCCGTAGTAGTAGGTGAATTATACCGTCATGCAGGTGACTGGAAATTCAATGCAATCGGAAGTGGATTCCAAGGTGGATTAGCGTCTCTATGTAATAACTTTGGTTTAGACGTAGAGTAATAGATTTAATTTATATATCCATCGGTGAAATGTATGTTTACCGATGGATATATTTTTAAAGATAAAAATATAGAGGTGAATATAGATGGTTATTCAATTACAAAAAGGACAGAAAATTGATTTGGGTAAGACAAGCCCTGGTTTAACAAAAGCAGTAATTGGTCTTGGATGGGATATTAAATCTTATGACGGTGGATCAGATTTCGATTTAGATGCATCTGCCTTTTTATTAGATGCAAACGGAAAATGTACGAAGGAAACTGATTTTATCTTCTATAATAATTTACAGTCTCCTTGTGGATCTGTTTTACATACAGGAGATAACCGTACAGGTGAAGGTGAAGGTGACGATGAGCAACTTGTTGTGGACTTAAAGAAAGTTCCAGCAGATGTGCACAGAATTGCTATTACAGTTACGATTTATGATGCAGAAGGCCGTAGTCAAAACTTTGGACAAGTAGGAAATGCGTTTGTTCGTTTAGCAAATGAAGAGACGAATGAAGAAGTTCTTCGTTTTGATTTAGGGGAAGATTTCTCCATCGAAACAGCAGTTGTCTTTTGTGAATTATACCGTCATAATGGACAGTGGAAGTTTAATGCAGTAGGAAGTGGATTCCAAGGTGGTTTAGGTGCGCTTGTAAGAGCGTATGGCTTGGATGCATAGAAAGGAAACGATATTCGTTTCCTTTTTTTGACCTTTCTATAAATCTAGCAAAGAATAGGGGATAAAGGTAAGATGAGTATTTTGCAAGGAATCCTTGATACGTATGCTCAGTTTTTCGACTTGGACATGTGGATTAAAGTGTTGCAAGATCCAGTATCTTGGGGATTAATAGGTACACTTGTTGTACTTGAAGGTTTGTTATCTGCCGATAACGCACTTGTGTTAGCAGTAATGGTAAAACACCTTCCGGAAGAAAAACGTAAAAAAGCATTATTCTATGGACTTATTGGAGCTTATGTGTTCCGCTTTATTGCGATTGGAATTGGAATGTTCTTAATTAAATTATGGTGGGTAAAACTTCTTGGTGCACTTTACCTTGCTTGGTTATCAGTAAAATACTTTATTGATAAGCGTAAAGGTGCAAGTGAAGAAGACGAAGCTCACGGTATGAATCAAAACAGTATTTTCTTTAGAATGTTCGGTGTCTTCTGGGGAACAGTTGCGATGGTTGAATTAATGGATATCGCGTTCTCTGTAGATAGCGTACTTGCTGCATTTGGTGTATCTAATGAAGTTTGGATTTTATTATTAGGCGGAATGCTCGGTATTTTAATGATGCGTGGTATCGCTGGTGTATTCTTAAAATTGTTAGAGCGTATTCCAGAGCTTGAAACGACAGCATATATTTTAATCTTAATTATCGCATCGAAAATGCTATTGTCTCTAATTGATATTCATATTAGTCATACACTGTTCTTCATTATTTTAGTTGTAGCATTTGGAGCAACATTTATAATTCACTACATGAAGAATTCTGGACAAGCTAAAGAAGAAGTTGCAGCTACTAAAGAAGACAATAAATAATTGAAATGGGTTTGCTCGTTTTACGAGCGCCCATTTTTTATAACCAAAAATAGTTTATAATAGAAGGAAGATTTAGAAAAAACGTAAATGTTTTTGGAGGTGAACTGTTGTGTTTTCACGTTTTACACTTCAACCATATGCATTAAAAGATGAATCAGATTTAAAGCAATTTGAAACACTTTTAGAAAAACGCCCACAATATGAGCTGACAGAGAATGAAATGAAATTTAGTTATATAGCATGTCGAATCCTTGGCGTTCCTAATGATGTAGATGAATATTTTAATAAACTGTTTGATTATAGTGAAGCGAAAGGAATCGAAGTTTTACACGAACAAAATTTAAACAAAGTGATTGATTCGGAAAAGCTTCGTCATATTCAAGAAGTGTTCGGATTACATCAAGAAGCACCAAATGGTCTGACAGTAAATAGGCTAGTTGCACACTTATCTGGGAAACAACTTTTACCGAAAGTAGACAATCCTGATTTACAGCATTACATACATGCGACGTTCATTTCAGTATTGAAATTATATGAGAAACAACATAATCAGTCGTTAAAGACAGAAGGTTTCCGTCGTTTCTTAATCGACATAATTAAACTAAGCGAAAATTACGTAGCGAAGTGGTTCTCTACGATTAATTATAAGAAACAAATGCCGCGTATCGTTTGGTATGGTGATGCACAGGAAAGCCGTATATATTTCTTATATTTTCTTATTATGCTCGGTTGTGATGTGCTTTATTATCACCCCGAAGGAAAAGATGGATTTGAAAATATTGATGAAGAGGGAAGAACTTTTGTTGTATCTCATCCGGGTCGCATTTCGCTTGAACCATTCCCTGATCGTCGACGTGAGCGTGTTGCAACAGTAGCGTATCAAGCTTCGAAAGAAATTGAACAAGTACTTCACCACGATAATTCACTATTATATAAACCGTGGCAATTTCGTTCGTATACACCTGTAGCACGTACGTTAAAAACGACATATGATGAACTCTTTTTAATTACGAAAGAAAAGGCATTTGTACGTCCAACATTCTTTGTTGAAAATAAACATATTTATATTCCTTCTTTATTTGCGAAAATATCAGGCGTTTCAAAGAATGATAAAGAATATTTTCAACGATTAAAGGTTGTTACATCATTTGATAACAGTTTATTAATTAATACATTCCCATTTACGAAAGAGCAAAAAGCAAATTTCCAATATCATTATCGAGATGCATTGGACCGAGCTGGGAAATTACATCCTGATCTAATTATGAATAGCCATTGGTGGCCGCATAAGCGTTTACCGGAAGGTTTACAACATGGGATTGCAGAGGCGATTATCCATACGTGCGAAAGTGAAATGTGCAAACCAATTGCGAAAGAAACGAAACAAGATGTAGCACTGTATGTTTTCGCACAACTTTCTCAAATACCACCTAATATTTTAGAACAGCTTGAGAAATTTGATTATTCACAAGATGTACCGAAAATTGTTATATTTAATAATGAGAAGAGTGGAGAATTAACTCGTTCTGACGCTGTTTTATTACTATTTTTGAATCAAATTGGAGTAGATGTATTCCATTTCAATCCCACGGGCAGAAACGATATTGAACCGTATGTTGAAGCAGGAGCATTCGATTCCCATTGGCTTGAAGAAGTTAATTTCGATCTTGAGTTTCATGGTTCATCAGCCTATAAAAATTTATCACAAACAATAAAAGGACTATTTCGTCCATTTTTATAAGGAAAGGGAGAATACCATATGAATAACCCAGTCGTACTAGATTCGAAAACTGAATTGAATGAGCAAACCGCACAAGATGTTCGCTTGCAACTTAGACAAGATGCAGATGTGCAACGTATTTATAACGCAGTAGATATTAAAGATCAACTGGAATTAATTGAACTTGGAAAAGAACCTTCTATGGAAATTTCACGTTTCGCTGATCAAATTTTACATACAATGTCTCTATCAAAGATAGAAGATTCTGGTGAATTGTTAAAGCAACTTGGTAAAATTATGGACAGATTTGATAGTAAAGACTTTGCGGAAGAAAAAAGTGGTTTCTTCTCGCGCATGTTCAAAAAAGCGGATAAAATGATAGAACAAATCTTTAGTAAATATCAAACGATGGGCCGCGAAATTGATAAAGTTTATGTGGAAATTACGAAGTACCAAGATGAGATGAAAAAATCAATTGGTACGTTAGATGGCTTGTATGAGCAAAACTTAAAATATTATTTAGACTTAGAGAAGTATGTAGTAGCAGGAGAAATGTTATTAGAGCGTTTAAATACAGAATTAGTTCCGATGTATGAAGAGCGCGTGCGTAATAATGATCAATTAGCAGGTATTGAATTAGAGTCGCTTAAAAACTCGGTTGAAATTTTAGAGCAACGTATTGATGATTTAGAAAAAGCTCGTATGGTTGCGCTACTTACAGCACCACAAATTCGCATGATTCAACGTGGTAATAATAAATTAATTGGTAAAATCAATACAGCATTTATTACGACGATTCCTATCTTTAAAAATGGTATCATTCAAGCAGTAAATGCGAAACGTCAAAAGCTTGTTGCAGATTCTATGGCTGAACTTGATCGCCGTACAAATGAATTACTTAAGAAAAATGCACAAAATATCGCAACGCAAAGTGTAGAAGTAGCGAGATTATCAGGTTCTTCTAGTATTAAAATGGAAACACTTGAGGAAACTTGGAACATTATTTCAAGAGGTATGCAAGAAACACAACAAATTGAAGAACAAAATAAACGTGAGCGTGAAGAAAGTCGCAAGCGTATGGCTACATTAACAGAGAATATCAAAAAAGAATTACAAGGATAAATGAAAAGGCAATGAGGAATAGTCCTCATTGCCTTTTAGTTTCTCTTCACTAATTTAATAATTTCATTCACAACAAGTGGAATGATACTTAATAAGAGAACAAATCCCCAATCTCGCATCGTTAATGCATGTACACCGAATATATTTGCAAGGGGCGGGATGGAGATGATACAAACTTGCATAAGAACACCGATAAGAAGGGAGAAGACTAAATATTTATTTGTAAAGATCCCAATTGAAAAAATCGATTTCGTTCTTGAACGCAAGTTAAATGAATGAACAAGCTGAGAAAAACTAAGAACGACAAATGCCATCGTTTGGGCATGTAATAGAGCATCCTCATCAATTCGCTCTGGGAAAAGAGGGAATAAATTTGTATCTCCAGTATAGAATTTTGCTCCGGCGATAAAGGCTATTAACGTTAAAATCCCAATGACAGCCCCATTGAAAATAAGAAAAGGAACGCTACCACTAAATAGGCTTTCTTTCGCATGTCGTGGTTTTTCCTTCATCACATCTGGATCTTCAGGATCAACCCCAAGTGATAATGCAGGCAGTGTATCTGTAATTAAATTTACCCACAAAATATGAATAGGTCGTAGGGGTGTTGCCCAGCCAAGTAAAATCGCTAAAAATAAAGCGATAATTTCTCCAAAGTTACAAGAGAGTAGGAAGAGAATTGATTTTTTTATGTTACGATAAATATTTCTACCTTCCTCAACAGCTTTCACGATAGATGAGAAATTATCATCTGTTAACACGACATCAGCTGCTCCTTTTGCGACATCTGTTCCTGTAATGCCCATCGCTACGCCAACATCAGCTTGCTTTAAAGATGGTGCATCATTGACACCATCACCAGTCATAGAAACGATATTTCCTTTTGCGCGTAATGCCTTTACAATTTTCACTTTATGCTCTGGAGAGACTCTAGCGAATACATTTAAATGATTAATTTTGCTAGCTAGTTCTGTATCTGAAATGTTATCTAATTCAGTTCCAATCATAATTTCAGATATTTCTTCAGCAATGCCAAGTTCTTTGGCAATTGCAAAGGCGGTATCTTTATGGTCACCGGTAATCATAACTGTGCGAATACCGGCTTTTTTACATTCTGTAATTGAATCTTTCACTTCAGTTCGCGGTGGATCAATCATACCGACAAGACCGATAAAGATAAGATTTTCTTCAAGATGATTTATATCCACATCGTTTGAATTGTATTTTTTAAATGCGAATGAAAGTACTCTTAAAGCTTCTTGAGACATTGCTCCGGCAGATTCTAATATTTGATTTTTATCAGAATCAGTTAAAATCTCGATTTTCCCGTTTTTAAAAATATGGTTACATCGAGGTAAGAGCTTATCGATAGCACCTTTCGTCATGCTATAGCAGTTTTCATCGTATGTATGCACGGTTGACATCATTTTACGATCTGAGTCGAAAGGTAGCTCGTTAACACGTTCATGTATTTTTTCTAAATGATCTTTTTGCATGTTAAAAGTGCTTCCGGCCACCAGAAGAGCAATTTCAGTCGGGTCCCCGGTTTGTGATTCGTTATTGTAAGACGCATCATTACATAGCACCATATTCTCTAACAATAGACGTTGCGTATCATTATTTACATTCAAATGTTCTAAGTGATCGTATGTGTTATCACTATAAAAGTGAGTAACAGTCATTTTGTTTTGCGTTAATGTGCCTGTTTTATCTGAACAAATAATTGTGACAGACCCGAGAGCTTCAACAGCAGGAAGTTTACGGATGATGACGTTTTGTTTAATCATACGCTGCACACCAATTGCAAGAACGATGGAAACGATAGCTGGCAAGCCTTCTGGAATAGCTGCAACGGCTAAACTAATAGCAGTCATAAACATTTCTAGTGTATCTCGTCCTTGTAAAAAGCCGATGAGAAACATCACGATACAAATAGCTACAGCAACAAAGCCTAAATACTTTCCGACTTGTGCTAAGCTTTTTTGAAGTGGTGTCATATCATCGTCTGCTTCATGTAACAGGGTAGCAATCTTACCAATTTGTGAGTTCATTCCAGTTTCAACAGCAACACCGACGCCTCTTCCGTATGTTACAAGAGTAGACATAAAGGCCATGTTTTTTTGGTCGCCGAGTGGTACTTGCTCATCACTTTGCATGGAAGGGTGGTAGATTGCATCTTTATCAACAGGGACAGATTCACCAGTTAGAGCAGATTCTTCAACTTTTAAATTTGCGGTTTCGATAAGGCGTAAATCGCATGGGATATATCGTCCGGCGTCGAGCATAACGATATCCCCTGGAACGACGTGCTCAGATGGAATTTCTTTTAGTTCACCATTTCTCTTGACGATAGCTTTAGGCGTCGCCATCTTTTTCAATGCCTCTAAAGCTTGTTCTGCTTTCGATTCTTGGACAACACCGATAACAGCATTTAAAACTACAACGAGCGCGATAATACTGGCATCCGCCCATTCACCTACAAAGGCAGAAATAAGGGCAGCAATAATAAGGACATATACGAGGACGTCATTAATTTGGGCGAAAATACGCTGCCATAAAGTGCGTTTTTGTTTTGTAGCTAATTCATTAGAACCGTATTGCTTTAAACGGTCACTTACAATCTCATCTGTTAAACCGTGTTGTTCGTTTGTTTCTAGGTCAATTAATGTTTGATCTTTCGTCTTACTGTACCAATTGCTCATAAGTAAGCACCTCCAGTAAAAACAGTTAGCAATGGTAGTGTTGCTATTATTTGTGAGTAGTATGTATGGAGAAAAAATCTAAGATGAGGTTCTACTTCTATTGTACAATATTTTACAGTTGGTTGAGGGAAAGAGAAGAGTTGTCATGAATTTGTTGGAAATAAAAAAGAGCCTCATATAAGAGAGGCTTTTTTACTTTTTAATTAATGTACCTAATTCTTCTGTAATAGCTTGCATTTCACTAATGCTGAAAGTTTCACGTTTCATAACATGATCATAAATGTCACGTAAATCTTCGTACATTTCTTCGTTAAAACTAGCAGCTCTCATCGCTCCAGCATTAACCATACGTAATTTTTCTTTAATAGCTTCGACCATATATTCAACGTTTTCTTCTGACTTTACGGATAAATCCACCGAAGTGTCCCCCTTTAAAATAACATAAGGCTATCTTAACATTTTTTATCATTTTCGTTAATGAATCTTTTCAATCCTATTAAATTAGTAGGGATTTCCTTTATATTTAATAATTGGTTGTTTATACTATAAGTATATATTAAGAAATGCACCAAGAAGGGAAGAAACAAAAACATGGTTCAAGTATTGTTTGTTTGTCTTGGGAACATTTGCCGTTCTCCAATGGCAGAAGCGATTTTTCGAGATCTTGTCGTAAAAGAGGGACTCGAAGAGAAAATTGTCATTGATTCTGCAGGAACTGGAAATTGGCATGTTGGCCATCCGCCACATAAAGGAACACAAAAAATTTTAAAAGAAAATGCAGTCACTTTTGAAGGAATTAAAGCAAGGCAAGTAGAAAAAGAAGACTTAACAAAGTTTGATTATATTATTGCCATGGACAACAAGAATATAGCAGATTTAAAAAGTTTAGGTAAAACTGGAGGCTATATTGGTAGACTGTCCGACTTTGTTCCAGACGGTGGCTGGACAGACGTTCCTGACCCTTACTATACAGGGAATTTCCAAGAAGTATATGACCTTGTAACAGAAGGGTGTGCAAAGCTATTAGCTTTCATTCGAAATGAACAAGGAATATGAGGAAGCTTAGAAAGAAATACTTTCTAACATAAGAAATGAAAGGGTGAAGGAATATGGCAAAGAAAAATAATATTGCTCGAAACATTGCGATTGGTGTAGCGGCAGGTGTAGCTGTATCCATGTTAAAGAAAGAAAACCGTGAAAAAGTAAAAAATACAGCAGAAAAAGCAAAAACAAAGATGATTGAAATTGGTGAAAATGCAAAGATCAAAGAAAAAGTGCAAACTGTTACAGATAAAGGACGCGAACTTGCTGATTTCAATGTGGTAAAAGCGAAAGTAGCAGAAATTAAAAAATTAACGCCATCTGTTGTAGAGACGTTAAAAGAAACGAAAGAAATTTTTAGTAAGAAAAAAGTTGAGCCAGAAGAAAAGCCAGAAACGATTGAAATTCAAGCTGTATCTCCAAAGGTAGATGAGCTGAAAGCAGAAGAAGAGCCAGTAGTTGCTGAAGATGGTGGTATGAAAGAAGCGCGTGAATTATTTATAAAAGACTCAAATGCAGTGGAAAAAAAAACTGAAGCGTACATTGAGTTAAAGCAAGATA
>NZ_JAKUFY010000139.1:0-12102 GCF_022663675.1 Bacillus cereus group sp. BfR-BA-01355 | reverse complement strand
AGATGGAAGGGACACACTAAAGGGGAATTGAAGCAAGGAGGGACAATTATGGCAGAGCGTCAATCACTTGAATCGTATATTACACAAGCGGAACAAGCGGTGGAATATGCGAAAGAACAATTAGACCAAGGTATGAGACAAGAGCATTACAATACGATGGAGTATTCGGATGCGCAGTTACAATTAGAACAAGCATATAACGATTTACAAACGATGCAACAACATGCGAATGATGAGCAACGTGAGCAGTTAAATAGAGCACGTATGGCAATTCGCCAATTGCAACATCAAATGATTATTACACCGCACTAATAAGGAGTGAATGTAATGGCGAAACGTTCAGATCAAAATAATCCAGAGCAAAAAACGCAAAATGGACATAACGCTGAATTTTCGAATGAGCTTGATCCGATTGTTCAAGTAAAACAGCGTAATAGTAAAAAAGGACAACCGCAAAAATCGAAACAATCAGAGTAAACCAGGTCGAAATATGACCTGGTTTTATTTTGTTATATGACAATAATGTAAGATTACTGTAAGGTTTGTCGATAGTTGTGAGCAACTTTCTCCAGTAGAGTAAGGAAGGATTAAATTTTATACAAGGAGTTGCTTTATGGGGAACAATATTACAAACAAGCGAATTGATGAGTTAGATTACATTCGTGGCTTTGCACTACTAGGGATTATTTTAGTAAATATTCTCGCACTACTTAACATTAAAATTCCAGATCCTAATACAGTGGATGCTAGCTATCAAAGATTTTTATATTTATTTGTAGAAGGTCGTTTCTTCTCAATCTTCTCATTCTTATTTGGAGTGGGATTCTATATCTTTATTTCAAGAGCGATTGCGAAAGGGAAAAATGGCTATGTTTTATTTTTACGTCGCTTAGTAGCATTATTTATTTTTGGTTTAATTCATCACATGTTTCAGCCTGGAGAAGCATTAGCGTTATACGCAATTTGCGGGTTAATCGTTTTACCGTTTTATAAAGCGAAAAAAGAAGTGAACTTAGTACTAGGAATTATTTTGACAATTGCCTTCAGTGTAATGGGAGTTAAAGAGTTATTACCACTTGGCTTAATTTTATTAGGGCTTGCTGCAGGACAATATCGTGTATTTGAAAATCTCACGCAAAATATAAAGAAAGTCGCTATTTTTACAGGTGTTATGTTTGTTTTAAGTGTCGTAGCTGTATGGTATCAATACGGGCACGTTCCTGCTGAACCATTTATAAATATGATACTTGAGAATGAGGATGGAACAATGAATGCTGCAGGCCAATTTTTAAAAATTGGTGTTACAGTAGGACCTATTATTTCAGCTTTCTATGTTGGAGCTTTAATTTTATTACTTCAATTAAAACCGGTTCAAACATTGTTAGCACCACTGAAATATTATGGACGAATGGCTTTAACAAATTATATTGGACAAACTGCAATGATTTTAATTGCGGGCAGTGTATTTAACTTTGCAGAAAACTTAACGTACATGCAGACGTTATATGTGTGTATTGCAATTTATGCAATTCAAATTGTGTTTAGCGTAATTTGGATGAAGGTCTTTAAAATGGGTCCACTAGAATGGATTTGGCGAGTTGTTACTTACTGGACGGTAACACCTTTAAAGAAATAAAGAGAGAAGTGGGTTGTTCCTTTTGTGGAACAGCCCATTTTTATTGTCATCTTTTTCGGTAAGTCGATATTACTTGTCGAATCGCTAATAAAATTTTCATTTATCAACGAACCTTACACACTCATCTTTTTTATATTACAAAAGTGTAAGGTAAATGTAATGTTAACAAATAGCAGTTCACTTCCAAAAAGCGCAAAATAGGTAATGGAAAAACAAGCGTAGGAGGATATATATGACGAAACCAGTTGTAGACGTGAAAAACGTCCAAAAAGTGTACGGTAAAAAAGGTGAGAACCAATCACATGCGTTAAAAGGTGTTTCATTCTCAATTCAAGAGGGTGAGTTTGTTGGAATTATGGGGCCATCTGGTTCTGGTAAAACGACATTGTTAAATGTAATTTCAACGCTTGATAAAGCAACGGGCGGCGTTGTTGAAATTGCGGGTACGGACATTACGAAAATGAAGCAAGGTGAACTTTCTGATTTTCGTTCACAAAAGTTAGGATTCATTTTCCAAGACTTCAACTTATTAGAGAACTTATCTATTTATGAAAACATTGCACTTCCACTTTCTCTTCAAGGTGTTTCATCACGTAACATTGGACCAAAAGTAGAAAAAGTAGCGGGTATGCTAGGGATTACAGAAATTCTTCAAAAGTATCCATCTGAAGTATCTGGTGGGCAGAAACAACGTTCAGCAGCAGCACGTGCGTTAGTGCATGAACCTGCAATTATTTTAGGGGACGAGCCAACAGGAGCGCTTGATTCTAAAAATGCAACGAGTTTACTTGATGCGATGACAAACTTAAATAAAGATCAAGGCGTATCTATTATGATGGTTACACATGATCCGTATAGTGCAAGTTACTGTCAGCGTATTTTATTCATTCAAGATGGTGAGCTATATAAAGAAATTCACCGCGACGGTACACGTGAAGAGTTTTATAAAGAAATTTTAGATGTGCTTGCGGACTTAGGTACACAAAAAGCGTAAGAAAGGAGGTTCCAGTATGTTATTTAAACTTTCCATGTCGGGGCTGAAAAGTAAGCTGAAAGATTATATCGTCTTACTTGTTGGTCTTGTCATGTCGATTTCAATTTTTTACATGTTCCAAACGTTAGCGCTGAATAAAGCGTTTATCGAATCTAACTCAGTTATTCAATCAATTGGATTCGTATTCCAAGCAGGTTCATTTTTACTAGCTATTATAACGTTCTTCTATATTTTATATGCGAACTCTTTCTTATTATCTCTTCGTCAAAAAGAGTTCGGTATGTATATGATGCTAGGAGCAAAAAAGCATAAAGTTACATTACTTATGTTTATTGAAACGATCGTATTAGGCGCTGCGTCTCTTGCCATTGGTATTACAGTTGGTGTAGGACTTGCAGAGGGTATCGGACAATTATTAATGAAACAATTAGAATTTGCTGGTGAAGGCTATAAAGCATTTTACCTGCCATCTATGACTGTTACTTGCATCTTCTTCTTTGCGCTATTTGTATTATCAGCAATTATGAACAGTATTAAATTATCACGTATTTCTGTACTGCAACTTGTACATGCAGATGCACAAACAGAACGTGTTGTGGTAAAAGGAAAAATGACAGGTTTAGTTGCATTCCTAGCGGTTATTTTATTAGGTATTGGTTATGCAGCTATGATTAATATGGAAACATTAAGAGAAATGGGAATCCTTATTGCATTAGTTACAACAACAGCAGGTACTTATATGCTATTTGGATCACTCCTTCCAGTTATTATTAAAAAGTTAAAGAGTAATAAAAAGCGTAGTGAAAAAGGACTTAATGCTTTTACATTTGCACAATTAAATTTCCGTATTAATAGCTTAACAAAGGTACTTGCAACAGTAGCGATGTTAGTTGCTCTTGGAGCTGGTGCAATTTCAGGTGGTATGGCATTTAAAAATAACGTTATAAAAACGGTTGATGGATTTGAAATTTATGATTCAATTGTTCATAATCCTACAGCTGAAGAGAAGAAAATTTTAGATGGTATATCATTTAAAAATAAAGCTGAGTACCGTTATAAAGTAGACGACAAATATATTTATTATGTAAAAGAAGATTTAGAGAAACATAAGCCATTTATTCGAGATGGTGTAGGTAAAGAAAGTTTCGGTAAATATAAAGAAGTTTCAGGAGAAGCTCCAGTAGGTACAGTAGCAGGAGTGAGGTCAGAACAAGATAAAAATGAAAAAACAATGCCTGAAGAATGGGATGAGGCATTTAGAACAATCCAACCATATTATATATACCAAGATCGTGCCATTAAAGTTGTAGATCAAAAAATGTACGATACTGTAAATGGTAAAGAAGGAATCGTATTTACTGGAAAAACAGACGATTTCGTAGCATACACAAAAGAATGGAAAAAAATTGACGAGTTGCAGCTAGCTAAATATAAAAATGTAAAAGCTGAGCAAATGAGTAGTAAATATCAAGTGTATGACATGTTCTACGGTGTTGCGAGCGGAACAGTGTTTATGGGCTTCTTCCTTGGAATTGCTTTCTTAGCAATGATGGCAAGCTGTCTTATGTTCAAAATTCTTTCTGGTGCATCAAAAGATATTACGCGTTATCAAATGCTTCGTAAAATCGGTGTACGCCGTGAATTATTAACGAAATCAATTTATAAAGAGTTATTCTTAGTATTCTTATTCCCAGCAATTGTGGGTATCGCTCACGTATTAGTTGGTATGAATATTTTCGGATTTATTTTAGTCGATCCGTACTTCCGTATTTGGATACCAATCGTAATTTTCGTAGTTATTTACACGATTTATTACCTTATTACAGTTCAATTGTATAAAGGAATTGTTCTTCCGAAAGAAGATTAATAAAAAACCGAGCGAAATTGCTCGGTTTTTATTATTTTCAGAAAAAATACTTTAATGTTACTGAAATATATAATATAATGTAAATAAGTAACGTAATATAAAAGTAGAAGCAGCTGGATAAGGAAAGGAGGAATCCAATCTATAGAAAGAAGCTGAACTTTTATCCCCTATTTCTTTTCTAACCACAACGTATTTGTACAATCGTAAATTTCCAAATTGAAAATTGCTTGGATCACAAAAGTATATTGTGAAAATAATGGATAATACATGGAAATCTCATAGCATGATAAGGTAAAATGGACAACATGATGAGAAAATTACCGTTCATAAGATGAGGAGAATACATGTATGGAAGTTGTAGAGGCATTAAAAGATATAAGCCAAATTGAGGCTATGAAAAAATATTTAAAAGAGCACTCCCAGCGAGACTATCTTTTATTTGTTATTGGAATTAACACAGGATTAAAAATTACAGAACTACTTGGCATGAAATTTGAAGATGTATTAAATGAAGACGGGACTGTTAAAGAGTTTTATTCTCTTCCTGTGAAAGATGAAAAATTTAAACAAGATATTTATTTAAATACAAAAGTAAAAGAAGCGCTTTTAGATTACGTACAATCTATTGGCGTTAAAAGAGAAAATTACGTATTTCAATCTAATAAAACGCCAAATTCAATTACGCGCCAACAAGCGTATCGTGTAATTCATAATGCTGCAGAAGCAGTTGGAGTTGTTGGTAAGATCGGAACGAATTCAATGCGAAAAACGTTTGGATTTCATGCATACAAAAGAGGGATAGCGATTGCGCTATTGCAAAAACATTTTCATCACGCGACTCCATCAGAGACGCTAAAGTATTTAGGTATCTCAAAGGATGAGACCTTTAAAACGGAGATTGATGTCGATTTATAAAAGCCGTAACTAAAAAAATTAGGAGGCGGAAAATATGAATATTAGAGAGAGTGAACTGCCGGGTATTGGATGTAAGTTTGAAGTGATTACAAAAGGTAATGAAAAGATGGTTATCGTAATTCATGATGATGGCCGAAGAGAAATGTACCATTTTGATGCTGATCATGAGGAGAGTATTTCAAGCGTCTCTCTTCGTGATTCTGAAGCGAGACAAATTGCAGCTATATTGGGTGGAATGGTGTATAGGCCACAAGCTTTAGATACGATTGAAATGGCCTTTGAAGGATTATCAATTGAGTGGTTTAAGGTGGAAAATAATGCACCAGTCGTACAAAAAACAATTGGTAGTTTACATGTCCGAAACACATATAATGTAACGATTATTGCCATTTTGAAAAAGAATATGAAGAAGTTCTTTAATCCAGGCCCAGATTCTATCATTGAAGCTGGCGATATGCTTGTATTATCAGGTGAAAGACATGAAGTAAAAAGAATTATTAATGAGTTGCTTTCAGTAGGAGGGGATTCATAATCGATGGATACTTTAATCTTTGAAGTTGGGACTGCGTTAGTATTAGTCGCTTTTGCAGCTATTCTCGCTGCAAAGTTAAAGTTCTCGATTATTCCGTTTCTCATTATACTCGGTATGCTAGTGGGGCCTCATGCCCCAGATTTAGGGCTTATCGATTTAAGATTTATTGAAAGCGGAGAAGTTATTTCCTTCCTTGGCCGTGTTGGCGTTATATTCCTCTTATTCTATTTAGGCTTAGAATTCTCAATTAAAAAATTAATTAAATCAGGAAAATCAATTGCTTTTGGGGGAACTGTTCATATATCGCTTAATTTTATATTAGGTTTACTTTACGGATATATAATGGGTTTCCCCTTATTAGAAACATTAATTATTGCTGGGATCATAACAATTTCATCGAGTGCAATTGTTGCGAAAGTAATTGTTGATTTAAGAAGATCTGGTAATAAAGAGACGGAACTAATTTTAGGAATCATTATGTTTGACGATATCTTTTTAGCGGTATATTTATCAGTCGTTTCAGGATTAGTACTCGGAGGGGCAACGTCATTTGTAGGTGCTCTCACATCCATTTTAATCGCAGTAGGGTATATGTTACTATTCTTTGTAGTTGCTAGAAAAGCTACAAGGTTTTTAAATAAAATGTTAGATATTTCGTCCAATGAAATTTTTATTATTGTAATATTCGCTATTTTGTTCTTTGTAGCAGGATTTTCAGAAACGATTCATGTTGCAGAGGCGATTGGAGCATTATTACTAGGACTCGTCTTTTCAGAAACGGAGCATAGTGATCGAATTGAACAGCTCGTTGTTCCGTTTCGTGATTTCTTTGGAGCTATATTCTTTTTCAGCTTCGGTTTAAGTATAGATCCATTTTCACTTGGAGGAGCAGTGTGGTTGGCATTAGGAGCAGTTTTTATTACTCTTATCGGTAATTTTACCGCTGGAATGGTTGCGGGGCGTAAAGCGGGATTATCGCATAAGGCTTCTACGAATATTGGTTTAACACTTGTATCACGCGGAGAGTTTTCCATTATCGTCGCGAATATTGGAATTGCGGGCGGCTTAATGGCAACGATTAAACCATTCTCAGCCCTGTATGTTTTAATATTGGCATCGTTAGGACCTTTGTTAACGAAAGAATCTGGGAGAATATATTCCGTATTAGATAAAATATTTAAATGGAGCGCTAAAGAACGTGCGAAGCGAGAAAAAGAAGTTGGATAATATAAATAAGGGGAGACTGTATGAAGTTCATACAGTCTCCCCTTATTTATATTATTGTTACTGATGTCGTTTTTGTCGGTAAGTCGATATATTTTCAAACAGGGATCAGTATAATTTCATTTACCGATGAACCATTATCTGAATTTCATCAACTATTAATCAGTTGCCTTCCTATTTAAAAACGACTACAATTTTACTGTTATATATATGAACGAAAAAAATAGAATAGGAGGGGAAACTATGCCAAGGAAAGTATGGCTATTAGTAGCTGGGATGATTATTAATGTCACGGGTGCTTCTTTTTTATGGCCTTTTAATACAATTTATTTGCATGATCACCTAGGAAAATCTTTATCTGTGGCCGGAATGGTATTAATGATCAACTCGCTTACTGGTGTAATCGGAAACTTGCTCGGCGGTGTTTTATTTGATAAATGGGGCGGTTATAAATCAACTTTAGTAGGAATTGTTATTACACTTGTATCAATTTTAGGTCTTGTGTTCTTCCACGGTTGGCCGTTATATGTTGTGTGGCTAGCGTTAATCGGCTTCGGTTCTGGAATGGTCTTCCCATCGATGTATGCGATGGTTGGTACGGTTTGGCCAGAGGGCGGAAGACGGGCATTTAATGCGATGTACGTTGGACAAAATGTTGGTATTGCGATTGGAACAGCGTGTGGTGGATTAGTTGCATCATATCGTTTTGATTATATTTTCTTAGCGAATTTTATTTTATATTTTGTTTTCTTCTTAATTGCTTTTATTGGATTCCGTGGTATGGAAGACAAGAAAGAGCCAGGAGTGCAAAAGGAAATCGAAACGAAAAAAGGTTGGTCACTTACACCTGGATTTAAAGCACTTCTGATCGTGTGTGTAGCATATGCTTTATGCTGGGTTACATACGTACAGTGGCAAGGAGCGATTGCAACACATATGCAAGAATTGAATATTAGCCTTCGTCATTATAGTTTATTATGGACGATAAATGGAGCTATGATTGTTTGTGCGCAGCCACTTGTTAGTATGCTAATTCGCTGGATGAAGCGTTCTTTAAAACAGCAAATTATGATTGGAATCTTCATTTTTGCGGCGTCATTCATTGTGTTAAGTCAAGCGCAGCAATTTACGATGTTCCTCGTTGCGATGGTAACATTAACAATCGGTGAATTATTTGTGTGGCCAGCAGTTCCGACGATTGCAAATATACTTGCACCAAAAGATAAACTAGGTTTTTATCAAGGTGTTGTAAATAGCGCGGCGACTGTAGGGAAAATGTTCGGGCCGGTCGTTGGCGGAGCGATTGTTGATTTATACAATATGGAAGTATTGTTTATAGCAATCATGGTAATGCTTGTAGTAGCGCTTATAGCAACGAGCATGTATGATAAACGAGTAAAAGTAGAAGAAACAGTTGAAGAAAAAATTGCAGTTTAGTTTGACGGAACATGTAACATGTTTTAGAATATATTTAAATAAAACAACCTTTAGAACAAGGGAGATAGCTCGGCTGTCTTAAGACGAATTCGTTAGTTATTAAAAGTAACGATTAACCGAGAAGCCCCGCTTTAAGTAAGCTTTTTAGAGATACTAAGTGGAGGGTAGTTCACATTAACTCATATGTGTAATAACAGTGAGAAGGAGTAGTAGTAATAGAAGCTGGTTTAGAGAGTTGACGGTCGGTGCAAGTCAATCCACGTTTCGTTATGAACTCGCCTTTGAGTTGCAGTTGTGAAACTAATAGTAGCAATTGCCGTTAATCCACGTTACGGATCTAAGCGAATGTATATTTTTACATTAATTTAGGGTGGTACCGCGGGAATCTATAACCTCTCGTCCCTTTCTAGGGATGAGAGGTTTTTTGTATTTTGGGCGGTGAAAATAAATAGAATTTCAAGGAGGGTATCTCATGAGCTTTAATCATCAAGATATTGAGAAGAAGTGGCAAGGGTACTGGGAAGAGAATAAAACATTCCGTACGCCAGATGAGACAGAAAAACCAAAATTTTATGCACTAGATATGTTCCCATATCCATCAGGTGCAGGCCTACACGTAGGACATCCAGAAGGTTATACAGCGACAGATATTTTATCTCGTATGAAGCGTATGCAAGGGTATAACGTTCTTCATCCAATGGGATGGGATGCATTTGGTCTTCCAGCAGAGCAATATGCACTTGATACTGGAAATAGCCCAGCTGAATTTACAGAGCATAATATTAATACGTTCCGTAACCAAATTAAATCACTAGGTTTCTCTTATGATTGGGACCGTGAAGTAAATACAACAGATCCAAACTACTATAAGTGGACACAATGGATCTTCTTAAAACTATTTGAAAAAGGCTTAGCTTACGTTGATGAAGTACCTGTAAACTGGTGTCCAGCACTTGGTACAGTACTTGCAAATGAAGAAATCATTGACGGTAAGAGTGAGCGTGGTGGACATCCAGTTGAGCGTCGTCCGATGAGACAGTGGATGTTAAAAATTACAGCTTACGGAGATCGTCTATTAGAAGATCTAGATGAGCTTGATTGGCCAGAAAGCTTAAAAGATATGCAACGTAACTGGATCGGTCGTTCTGAAGGTGCAGAAGTACACTTCAATATCGATGGTACAGACGAGAAGTTCACAGTATTCACAACGCGCCCTGATACACTATTTGGTGCAACATACTGTGTACTAGCTCCGGAACATGCACTTGTTGCAGAAATTACAACAGCAGAACAAAAAGAAGCGGTAGAAGCTTACATTAACGCTGTAAAAATGAAGAGTGACCTAGAGCGTACAGAACTTGCGAAAGAGAAAACTGGTGTATTCACTGGTGCTTACGCAGTTAACCCAGTAAACGGTGAGAAATTACCAATCTGGATTGCTGACTATGTTCTTGCAACTTACGGAACAGGTGCCGTAATGGCAGTTCCAGCTCATGATGAGCGTGACTATGAATTCGCATCAGTATTCAATCTTCCGATGAAGGAAGTTGTAAAAGGCGGAGATATTACGAAAGAAGTGTACACAGGTGATGGTGCACACGTAAACTCAGCATTCCTTGATGGATTAAATAAAGAAGAAGCAATCGCAAAAATGATTGAATGGCTTGAAGTAACGAGCGCAGGAAATCAAAAAGTAACGTACCGTCTGCGTGACTGGTTATTCAGCCGTCAACGTTACTGGGGTGAGCCAATTCCGGTAATTCACTGGGAAGATGGGACAATGACAGCTGTGAAGGAAGAAGAATTACCATTAGTTCTTCCGAAAACAGAAAACATCCGTCCTTCAGGTACAGGTGAATCACCACTTGCTAACATTGACGAGTGGGTAAATGTTGTTGATCCTGAGACTGGTAAAAAAGGTCGTCGTGAAACAAATACAATGCCACAATGGGCTGGTAGCTGCTGGTATTACCTACGTTACATCGATCCAAACAATAGCGAAGCACTTGTAGATCCTGAAAAAGTAAAACAATGGCTTCCAGTTGATATTTATATCGGCGGAGCAGAGCATGCTGTACTTCACCTACTATATGCTCGTTTCTGGCATAAAGTATTATACGATATCGGTGTAGTTCCAACGAAAGAGCCGTTCCAACAATTATTCAACCAAGGTATGATTTTAGGTGAAAACAACGAGAAAATGAGTAAATCAAAAGGTAACGTTGTAAACCCTGATGATATCGTAGCAAGCCACGGTGCAGATACACTTCGTCTATACGAAATGTTCATGGGACCATTAGATGCTTCAATCGCTTGGTCTGAAAATGGTCTTGACGGAGCTCGTCGTTTCCTAGACCGCGTATGGCGTCTATTCGTTCAAGATAACGGTGAATTAAGTGAGAAAATTACTGACGCACCAAATAAAGAGCTTGAAAAAGCTTACCACCAAACAGTGAAGAAAGTAACAGAAGACTATGCAGAGCTTCGCTTCAACACAGCGATTTCTCAAATGATGGTATTCATCAATGATGCATACAAAGCTGAAACACTTCCGAAAGAATATGTAGAAGGTTTCGTAAAAATGATCGCACCAGTTGCACCTCACATCGGGGAAGAGCTATGGAGCAAACTTGGATATAATGAAACAATCACATATGCAAGCTGGCCAATATTTGATGAGTCTAAACTTGTAGAAGATGAAGTTGAAATCGTTGTTCAAGTTATGGGTAAAGTTCGCGCAAAACTAACAATGAGTAAAGACGCATCAAAAGAAGAAATGGAACAACTTGCACTTGAAGCAATTCAAGACCAAATTGAAGGGAAAACAGTTCGTAAAGTAATTGTTGTTCCTGGAAAACTTGTTAACGTTGTTGCAAACTAATTCATTCTAAATAAAAGCTCAGAGCATTTATGCTCTGAGCTTTTTTGTGTAGAAAATAATCTCTGGATCACTTTAGTCTAAGTTTTCAATTATTCCACTACGTATAAATAAAAGAGCGGAATTCCCATACAGACAAACACCTATTTTTCTATAGGAAATATGATAAAAAAGGTAGGCTAAATTGAGTAGAAGAGGTGAAAGGAATGAAAGGGATGGACAATAATGCACCACATGGCTTCTTCGGAGGTGAATCGGATAGTTATGAACAAATGATGTTAATGGGAGGGGCTGGCCAACAAGGATACGGTGGAATTCCGAGCTGGATGGGTGGAGCAGCAGGAGGGTTCCAAACATCGGTAGCTGGCATGCAAACTGGAATGCCTACATCAATGGGGGGCTTTTCGACATCAGGGGGTGGAATGCCTACAGTAACAGGAGGATTTCCGACATCAGTAGCTGGCGTACAGACAGGATTTCCAGTAGGAGCACCAACTACATTTCCTTCTTTCGTTGGAGGAGTGCAGACAGGATTCCCGGTACCGGGAGTGGGTGTTGTAGCTGGAGGAATAGGTGGGTATCCGCAAGTTGTTCACGGTCATCATGGACATCACCATCA
>NZ_JAKUFY010000138.1:0-12148 GCF_022663675.1 Bacillus cereus group sp. BfR-BA-01355 | reverse complement strand
CGTTCAAATAACGTAGAACGATTTGTATTTTTTCATCAGCTGTAAATTTAGCCATAGAAAAACTGCACCTCCAATTGTTAGACTGTGTCTAACAATTGGGGTGCAGTTCATAATAATATATGTGACTTTTGCCTAATGGTGATAATTTTATAAATTCATTAACAAAATTCTTATTTTGATAGGAGAAGTGAAGATGAAATCCACTATTGAAGGATTGATGATTATTCTTTTGATTATATTGTTTGCGATTGGACAGGTTTTAAATATTTAACCAAAACGCTATTTTGTACTTAGTAAATGACAAAGCAGCTAGCTCAATGAACTAACTGCTTTATCGTCCAAGAAGAACAATACCCACAATACATTGTAACTAAAGGTTACAACTATAGTATGAGCAGAATCTAAAAAGTTATGCAAGAAAGCTAAATAAAAATTTCATTAAGCACAACAAAGCAGCTAGTTAATAAAACTAACTGCTTGCTGTACAAAAGAAATGCTCGCTTACAGAAGTAATTTGTAACTAAGAGTTACAAAAATAGTATGAACAGGCTTGAAAAAATTATTCGGAAATGAAAGAAAACCCAACAAAAACACTATTTTATACAATAAAACAGCTAGCGTGATTAGCTAGCTGTCTTGGTAAGAAAAGAAAACGGTGCTTATCAAATGATGCTTTTGTAATTGCGAGTTACAAACATAGTATGAGCAGAATCGAAAATATTATGCAAAAAAGAAAACCAAATAAAAACTTCATTTTGTAGAAATAAGGAAACTAAAAAAGAGCACCATGCATAAGTGCTCTTTAAGATAGGAGGTAACACTTTGAGCTGGGTCTAGGTTAGAAGTATATGGTGTAAAAAAAGAAATAAGAACAAGATTTTATTAAGTCAGTACAAAAAGCAGCTAGCAAAAGCTAACTGCCTCTCACAAGCACTGCTAAAAGGAACTACTTTGGGGAAAAAGTAGCTTGTACTTAGTGTTACCGGAAAATTGGAATTTATTCGAGAAAATGAAAAGTTGAATTACTAAATAAAGTCCATATAAAGAGCAGCTAGCAAAAGCTAACTGCTCGGCTCTCGACCAAGAAAGCTAGAGTGGGAAAAACCGGCTTTTTAAAGCCTTATTTATAGTGTTAGATAATTTTTAGAATTTTATTCGCTTAAAAACATAAAAAGAGCACCTAGCAAAGCTAACTGCTCCAACCATGGAATGTGGTTTGAAATGGGTTGTCTATAGTATTAACGGAATATTGATTTTTATTCAGGCCTAGAAGATGTTTTGCAAAAGAAAAGGCTAGGATTTCTCCTAGCCAGTCATAGGGTATTCGTGCATAGACGAATTTACGTATATTATAACGTAATAACTAACCGTTCGAGATGTTAATGCTGTTAAGTTTTTTTACTAGATAATTACATTTGTAAATTGAATGTAAAGTTAGATTTAAACAAAATAATCCTTTTAATAGAAAGCGAGGAATAACAATGGGACAAGGAAACCGTGGAATGGCTTTTGAGAAGCTTATCAATCTATCAAATGAAATGTATCAACGCGAGGGAGTGGCGCTTATAAACAAGCGTCCGACTCCTGTGAAGGTATTAAAAATGGTTTATGGCCGTGTGAAAGACGGTTATTATGAATCTAAAAGTACAGTAAATTATGACGGCGTGTATAAAGGACGAGCTATCGCATTTGAAGCAAAGTCTACAAATGAAATAAATCGATTTGATTTAAAGAATATTGCGCAGCACCAATTAGATTACCTAGAGAAAGCAGAGAAGATGGGAGCGATATGTTTCTTCCTAATGGAGTTTAGCAAGGACAAGTCAATATTCGTTGTACCACTATCGGTCATTCAATCTTATGTAAGGATGTCTCATCAACCGAAGGGCAAGAAGTCTATACCAAGAGCAGACTTTGATATTTATGGATACTTAGTAGAACAGACAGAGCGAGCGCTAATTGATTACTTACAATACGTAGATGAAGCAGTAGCACCAGTTATGTTTGATGGCGTGATTCAGATTGATCAGGACCATAAGAGGGTAGCGAATAACATTGAAGCAGCAAAAGAGAAGATGAACAACAAGAAACGTAAATTATTAAAGGCTTAATGGATAACGGAACCATGCAGAGTGGATGGTGGGGGCTACTCGCTATACAGGGTTCCCTTCTTCAACGGGGGACGGAATAAACATATTCCCTCTAGATATAATTACATTGTATAAAATGATTTGGTCAGCTAAGGGCCGCGACACCCGATGTATTGACCAGCTCTACGGAGCATAAACGAGAAGATTCTTAGTCTTCTCCTAGTCACCGAACGTAAAACGCGTAGCTAAGATAGCTGAAAAGTTATATGATGCGGTGGCTTGGAGAAGGTTGAGAGTACTCAGCCTTGATCTAAGAGAAACTTTTGCCATTTGTTTTCTCTCTTTTCTCCCATTCCCTTGAAAGCTGTCACTTCGGTGATGGCTTTTGTTTTGTAGGATATTCCTCTTTTCTGTCGAATAGATAGATTTAAAAGGAGTGTGGATACATGAAAGTGATTTATCATGATGTCGGAACAAAAATTTTAGAAGATGGATTTGTTGTAGAATCAAACGATATAGCAGGACTAATGGCTATCTTAGAAGCAACAAAAAAAGTAAGAATTAACAAAATGGAATTTAGGATAGATAATTACTCGCTACACTATGGTAGTGAAATGGAGCCGGAATTACATATTGATATAAGTTTATTATAAAAAGCATCCATAACGGGTGCTTTTCTTACGATTAGTCAACCTATATTTATAGATTTTTAATGGACTGGATATCACAAAATATAGATATCCATTTTTATGCATGCAAAATACCCCTAGCAGGGATTCATTTTTTTACTAGGGGCGGATATGGTATGATGAATGAAACTATGATGTTAGGCTGCTAACCGATAATCATAGTGTATATTGTGTGTAATAAGGT
This sequence comes from Bacillus cereus group sp. BfR-BA-01355, assembly GCF_022663675.1. Classification (NCBI taxonomy): domain Bacteria; kingdom Bacillati; phylum Bacillota; class Bacilli; order Caryophanales; family Bacillaceae; genus Bacillus; species Bacillus cereus group sp. BfR-BA-01355. The sequence goes on along the minus strand of NZ_JAKUFY010000138.1, from coordinate 9,185 downwards.
GAAGGAGAAGTTTCAATAACTTATTTACACATGCAATGGACGCAACTTTATGACATTTGTTATAGGGTTGCGTTTTTAATTTATCGTAGTACTCTATAATGTGATTTCGTCCGTAACGCCGTAGTTTAATCATATTTTGGATGATTAGGAAAAGTAATTTCCGTAAATATTTATTTCCACGTTTATTAATTTTATCTTTATAAAAAGTTTTACCTAATTGAAAGCGACGTATATCAATACCGGCATAGGCATTCAATTGCTTGTTACTCGCAAAACGAGTTATATCTCCTATTTCAGCCATTAAGCGTACCGCTGTATTTGGTCCAATTCCGGGAAGAATCAGAATGATACTATACTCTGCACGTTGTTCGGCTATAAATACCATCTTGTTAATACAACATTCCTTTTGTTGAAATAGTTCTTGATAACGTTTTGCGTATGCTTTAAGTTGATCACACAAGACATCATTTTGAGAAACAGCTGGATAGGAGTTTTTCGCTATTTCAAGTATTTGAATGGCTTTTTTCTCTGCCATAATATTTGATATTTTTTTATTGGTATTAGCACGAATACGATTTTTTATAATCGTTTTAGAAAGACTTAAAACACAATCTGGATGGGGGAATAGTTGAACAAAATTTAAAAATAACTCAGATTTACTCGTGAACATTTTTTCTAATTCAGGAAATGTTAATTGAATAACTTTATGCATACGACTACGAATCACTGATAATTCTCCATCTAGTTCGCTATAGAATCTCGAAAGAGATTTTAACTGATGGAATATGTGATTCGTTCCATGAGATACCCTTCGGGTAGCTGTAAAGTGGGTAAGAGCTAGGCGAAGTGCATCACTTCGGTCCGTTTTATGAATCCGTAAGGAATCACATTGTAGTTTTGCTTCTAAGGGATTTAATAGACAATATGTATACTGATTATCCTGCATAAATCATTCTAGCTGTCTAGAATAAATTCCTGTTGCCTCGAACACAATTTCAGGTAATTTACCAGTTTTCTCGGTAAGCTCATATATCTTTTTTTGTAGCTCTTTAAAATCAGGCTTCAAATGTTGGATTTCCTTTTCAAAGATACATTGTTTTTGTGCATTATAAATTACCATATAACTTTTACCCATACTGATATCAAAAGCAATTACGTGTCTCAAAAAGTTCCTCCTGATGGAAAATTGAAGTCTTCATCTTACACTTATCGATTCCCATTTCTTATACACGATCTCGAGGACCAACATACTAAAAACTGATTCAAATAAGGTAAGTGAAGAAGGTCAGTTTTTTTTACGGATTCAAAATCCCAAAGCACCCACGACCCTTTCTTCACTTCTACTATATAAAAAATAGTAGTGCGAACCAATGCCTTGGTCTGCACTACTAATCTTAGTATGTTTTCTTTGTTATATAGAAATTACACATTAAACGAGTGTACGATTGAATGAGACGAGCATATATTAATAAACTGTTATTTTTTTATAATCGTATTGGACTAGCACTTTATGGGTCTCTTTTTTATTGCACATAAGGAATTCCCAAACATACAATATCGAGTCAATGCCAACCAACTTATTCCTTTTCCGAGAGCTATATATTCCGCTATAAAGCTCTTTTATGTTGTGCCATTATAACGGGCAAGGCATTGTCATATATCTTATACTCAGAAGCTTAGGACACTTAATAGTGTTCTTTTTTTATTGAACAAAATGGACATTTGGTTAGGGGGATGAAGTATGGACTTTGGTTCTGCATTAGAATTATTAAAGTAAGGTGAAAAGAGTTGCGCGTGAAGGTTGGAACGGGAAAGGAATGTTTATTGTAAGGCAAAAAGGTTATCCTCAAGGAATACCTTGCAACAAACAAACCGCTGAAGCTTACGGATTGCAAGAAGGAGACTTATTTAAATGTGCTCCATATCTTCAAATGATGGCTGCCGATGGCGTATGTTATATGTGGGTTCCGTCTCAAGCTGATTTGTTTGCAAATGATTGGATTGAACTGTAGTTGATTAAACCAATAGCAATTATTGTAGGCGCTGCCGTGATCTGGGTGGCGTCTTGTTTGTTGTTAAGGAAAGATAAGGGGTAAATAAAAAAAGAGGACTAAAGCCCTCTTTTCAATAAATACCTAAGGTTTACGCACAAATTGGAATTCCTAACGCTATTAAAGTCAATGCTACTTGAAGAGAAATCTCTAATCTAGCAATTTCAATTCCAGCAACTGAGACAACTAAAAAAGGTTGGCCGTTTACGAATAAAACACAACTGTCCATGCTTACGCCTCCTTTCTAGCAATCTACTATAGTATATGAATCGAATAATAATATGTAATAGTTGAATCGATGGATTTAATAGAATTGATAGATTTGCCCTGTTTTACAAAACAAACGAACACAACGAACGAAAATAGAAAAGCAAGAATCAAATGATTCCTGCTAGGTGGAGAGTTGTGACTAGCATTCCGATAGCGCTAATAAATTCTGGTGAAATGTAAAGGTCTGATTTAAATCCGTTTGGTAGTTTTATTTTTAGTCTCAAATTTCGTCTCCTTTTGTTTTTTCCTTACGCAGGTATATACAAAACAAAAAGAAGTTCTCCACAAACGGATAAAAATAGAGATAGTTAACAATGAAGTTTTTACAATTTATAGTCACGTACACCTATATGTATGTATTAGATATAAAAATTACAGATAGATATAAATATATGTCGTTCTATAAGAATACTCTATTCTTCTTTATTTACTTATAATTATGTCTGTATTAATTTATTATGATATAGATGTTGATTTATAATATTTTGTACAAAATAAATAATTGGTTTTTTAGGGATAAAATCTATAAACTTCGATCCTTTTAATTCACATAATTTTCAAAACTTAATATTTAGATTGTTAATATTTGTTATATAATGGAATCAAGCCGTAATCAATATGGTTTCCCCGTTATGAATAATGAGATAATTTATGTGTCCCGTGTATTCGCTTTAACCTAAAAAGAACTTGTAGTGATTTCTACAAGTTCTTTTTGCTTTTCTTATTGTATTTAGAGTAGAAACTTTTAAATATAGCAGAAACAATAATGAAATATTTATCCCTAGTTTGCTAACAAAAATTTTGTATTTTTGAATTTTAATAGGTTTCATTAATAAAGATATTTAGACTATAGAATGAATCATTAGACTGTTAGAAAAATAAGCAAAAAGGGAAGAACCACCAATATTCTTCGCCTTTTGCCTGTAATTAGGGTTTCTATATTATTGAATATAGAAGATTATAAAATGTTGGATGCAACAGTTTACTCTTGAAATTATAGCAAGAGTAACAGGTATTTTTTTATGCAATATTGCATGAAAAGATCATTGTTTATCAAAGATACTGTCTAACGATAGACAGTAGTATATATTTTGTGTGTTTAGTTTTAAGTAAGATTTGATTTTAAATCAAATTCCCCTTGTAATATGAACGGAAAAACTCTATATAGGATGTATTTTTCTTTATTCTAAAAAACTATATAACAACTTGAAACTAGAATATTATTAATTTTTGAGTGTAAATAAATTAAACTTTAATTTTTAAACAAACGTTTGGTTAATTCTATGTAAACAATTTATAAGGATAAATTGAATTTAAAAAAGTTTCTTTATAGTGGAATAAAAGCTGCAAAATCAAAAAGATGAATTTTATCAATACGAGTTTTTGCTTTTATATATTAAAATAGAAGTACCCTTTCAATGTATGCTGAACCCCTTCACAAATCGTGGAGGGATTTTTCGTTTAATAAATGAATTTTACAAAATATACAAAAATGTTTAACTCATGAAATCCACTGATATCATTGGATTTTTATTTGGATATTTAACGACTTGTTTTGCAATTTATAAAATGATGTAAATTTAGTTTTACTTTTTACAGATGAATCTTCCTAAAAAGGGATCAGTGTTTATAAAGGCACACCCTTTGGTTCGCTTTTTATTATTACGTGTTCAAAGATATAGAGAGCATTTGATATACCTATAAAAGTGTACCTTTATAAACAGTTATGAGTTGTAGGTTAGTAACTAGAAACGAAATCAATTTTCTATTGACTTACAATTTGAATTTTATTAAGGAATAAAAAGGGCCTATACTTCACTGAAGTATAGGGGGAGAGACTACAAGCAATCAGTTATTAATTTTGAATAGATACTTAAATCGATGAATTTTCCATTAGATTTTTCACTTTTTCTTAGAGTTCCTTCTAATGTGAATTTTAATTTTTTTAACACGCTTATGGAATTTAGATTTTCAGGTTCAACTTTTGCTTCAATGCGGTTTAGTTTTAAATCAATAAATGCATAATCTATTAAAGCTGAGATTGCTTCAGGTGCATATCCTTTGCCCAAAAATGATTTTGAAATATCATAGCCGATCTCAGTTTTAGAGTTTTCAAAATCTAAGAAATTATAACCACATGAGCCAATGATTTGATTAGATTTTGCTTCGATAATAGTAAATCGGATTGCTTTATTGTTTTGAGCCAACTCATTTAGAAATTTAATCATATCTTTTGCCTGATCCTCATTAGTGAAATTAATAATATTCATGAATTTCGTAACATCTGGATCAGACCATATTTTAAATAAGCTTAATGAATCAGATTCTTCTGTTTTTCTTAAATATAATCTTTGTGTGTATAGTTCTGTAATCAATACTTTTACCTCCATTATATTGGTGATGGGTAAATGAAAAATATTGATATCTGTGCATAATTCAGCCCTTTCTACTCTTAGTTATTTTTTATTATACATGAGATAAATAGAGGGGGGAATTATGTGGTTTTTTATATCAACTTTGTTTCTTAATTGTTTATTCCATTTAATAGCACGCGTGATTTTATTAAAATGAGAGGAGAAAAACTCTTGAATAGAAAGGATATTTAGTAAAAATTTATTCAAAGAGAAAATCTTTACTTCAAATATCGGTACATGATTGATATTAGTAATAATGAAATAGCTATTTAAACTTTAGGGGAGGAACAATAATATGGCAAAAGTTCTAATGTTTAATTTTCCAGGAGAAGGACATATTAATCCGACAATTGCACTTGTTGAAGAACTAATAAAAAGAGGCGAGGAAGTTATTTATTATTGCGTAGAAGAGTATAGAAGTAAAATAGAGAATACAGGGGCTTTGTTTCGACCATATGAAAATTTCATATCACAAATAGACATGGTAAAAAGAATGAATGGGCAAATAAATCCTCAAGAACTATTATTACACATGGTGAAATCCATGGATAAAATAATAGGGATAATTTTAGAAGAAGTAAAAGAAGAAGAATACGATTATGTTATATATGATAATAATTTCGCTGTTGGATGGATTATAGCTGAAGTACTACAAATACCTAAAATTTCTTCATGTACAACATTTGCCATTACTAAAAAAATAGCATCTGCTCTTATGAAGGATCATGAAGAAGAGAATAAAAAAACTCCATTATATCAGAAAGTTATGCGTATTTTTAAAAAATGGGAAGATATTTATGGAATTACTCTTAATGAAAAACAAAATTTGATGACATGCCCAGGGGATATTACAATTGTATATACATCAAAATTATATCAACCAAATGTCGAAGAATTTGATGATTCTTATATATTTGTTGGGCCCTCTATTGCACAGCGTATAGATGTAGATTCTTTTTCCTTAGAACAGGAAAAGGGAAACAAGCTGATTTTTATTTCTATGGGAACTGTATTTAACCAGCAACTCGATTTTTATCACACATGTTTTGAAGCATTTCGAAATAGCTCGGTTACTGTCATATTAGCTGTAGGGAAGCAAAATGATATTAGTCAATTAAATAATATTCCTTCTAATTTTAAGCTATATAATTACGTTCCTCAATTAGACATTCTACAACATACTGATCTATTTATTACACATGGGGGAATGAATAGTTCCAGTGAAAGTTTATATTTTGGTGTTCCTATGCTAGTTATTCCAGTTATGGGAGATCAGCCTATAATTGCTCAAAGAATAGAAGAATTAGAAGCCGGAGTCCAGTTAAATCGTAAATTGCTTACTCCGGAGATATTACGTAATACAGCGATGCATGTGTTATCAAATGATATTTATACAAAAAATAGCCATAGAATTGGAGAATCTTTAAAAAATGCTGGAGGATATAACAAGGCAGTCGATAAAATTGAAACCTTTAAAATAGGTATTAAATAAAGCAAAACTATTGTGGCTGAAGAATTTGTGGAGCATGTGGTGATTGGTATGAAAATTCTATCGAATAACCTATCAGTTTTATATTGCTTATTGTTATTCAGTTAGTCGTTTATATCGTGTGTTTTACTGTAATCATGTTAATTTTTGGGATACTAGAAGTTGAATAATTAACAATAAATATGCTTGGTATATATGTTCTTTTTTGGTTATTACGGTATTAAGTTATATGATGATACAATATTTTCTTATGTACGGAACCCAAGCTAGTTTAGTTCAAATGAAACTGATGTTTATTATCTAATTAAGTGTATTTTGGTATGTTATTTAGGGTACCGCCACAAGCCTATCAATCTAGTGAAATGAAACATCCCCAAAACATCTTTCTTGTTTTTGGGGACATTATGAAAAAATAGCTTATTGGCTATGGACAGTATCCATATAGAAGGACTTTTTAAAAAGAGGTAGCTAAAATTCATCACCAAATTTAACTCTGAAATTGGTGAACAATGTTGATTATTTAATATAGAGTAATGTTTACAAATAATAAAGTTGGGTTTAAAATCTCTTTTTGTCTTTCGCGTACAATTCCCAGAATGACATAGTGCTCCCTAATAAAAGGAGAAATGAAATTTGAAATCATCTACAGATAATATTCTAGAAAGTGCAAAATCAAAAAATCAAGGGCAACCAATATGGAAATCAATGTCTATGTTTTTAGTTCCCTTGCTTTTAAGTAATATATTACAATCAGTTGGACAATTGTTTGGTATGGTAGTGGTAGGGCGATGGCTTGGTGTGAATGATTTAGCTGCTATTTCAGCGTTTTTCCCATTATTCTTTTTACTTGTATCATTTGTAATTGGGATTGGATCAGGTAGTTCGATTTTAATTGGTCAGGCATTTGGTGCCCGTAATGAAGATCGTTTAAAAGCTATCGTTGGTACGACGCTGACTTTTACCTTTATAATAGGAGCTATTTTGGCAGTAGTGGGAAGTATATTTGCCCTAAATATTATGCGCCTTATGGGTACGCCAGAAAATATAATTGATATGAGTGTGCATTATGCGCGTATCTTATTTATTTCTATGCCAGTTTTATTCTTATATTTTGCCTATACAACATTTATGCGAGGTACAGGAGATTCTAAAACACCATTTTATTTCTTAATTGTTAGTACAGCTTTAAATATGATTTTATTACCTATTCTAATTTTTGGCTGGCTAGGAATGCCGAAGTTTGATGTGTATGGGGCCGCTTATGCTTCTGTTATCTCAACAATTGTAACATTTGTTGTTATGCTTATTTATTTAAAGAAGAAGAATCATCCACTGCAATTAGATGAAACAGTACGGAAATATCTTCGTATGGATTGGGATTTATTAAAACTATTATTACGCCTTGGGATTCCAGCGAGTATTAATATGATACTTGTTTCGTTATCTGAGATTGCGGTAATCGCATTTGTGAATCGCTTCGGATCTGATGCGACTGCTGCATATGGAGTTGTGAACCAGGTTGCAAGTTATGTTCAGATGCCGGCAGTCAGTCTTGGAATTACGGTATCCATTTTCGCTGCACAATCCATTGGTGCGAATCAATTTAATCAATTACAGAAAGTTATTCGTGCTGGAATTGTTATGAACTATATAATTGGTGGAATATTAATCGCTCTTATTTACTTGTTTTCAAGAGAAATCCTATCGTTATTCTTAACGAGCCCGAATACAATCGAAATTGCTCATAGTTTAGTGATGATTACACTTTGGAGTTACTTAATTTTCGGTCATGCTCAAATTATTGGTGCGACAATGCGAGCAAGTGGAACTGTACTATGGCCCACTGTTATCGGTGTCGTATCAATATGGGTTATAGAAGTTCCAGTTGGTTATTACCTTTCTTATCATACAAATCTTGGTATAAGAGGAATATGGATTGGATATCCAGCTGCATTTATTATGAGTTTACTTTTGCAATACGGATACTATAAACTTTCATGGCAGAAGAAACGAATTTCACGACTTGTTAGTTAGAATAGAAGGTGAAATTGGGTTTTAGAGCATATATAAGACGAGGAATTGGAGGACTTTCCGCTTTCTTCTTATATAAAAGTTGAAACAGCAAAGAGAAATATTCCAGAACTAGAAGATGAAATCGATTTTCAGCGTTATTTTAATAAGGATACACCTTACGACTTTTATTACTCGGATAAGATGTTTGCACTAAGAATTTTACAAGACGAGGGGCGATTCAATATGGCAAACATTAATGGTGTATGGGAAAGGTATACAGAAATGGTTTTAAAAGATGAAGAACCTTTCTACAAATGGGATGATATGAAATATGTTGGTTCGGGCATTTTCGGTGATATTAAAGAAGAAAAATTAACACAGAAAGAGATCATGAACTTTGCTGTTGAAATGAGGAAAAAGAAATAGAAGGACACAACTATACACTAAGAAAACTCTAGAAGATACGGAATACGAAAAAATGAACCGCCTTATAAAACTGAAAGTAAACTTTTGAATGAAGTTTACTTTCTTATTGTCGACCAAGACTGTGTTGTAAATGCTCATAGCATTATACGTTGGATTTTAAAAAATGTGTTAATGTGTAAAGCTTTTCAATAAATGTTTTACTTTGGGATTTATTATGTAGAACATAAATGAGTTAAACAAAAAACCTAGTAAAAACTAGGCTTTTTGTTTGAAAAAAATACCATTTTCATCTTAATACATCTTTAATTTCACTCTATTTTATACAAATTTTTATAAAAAGTTCCAAAGTAAACTAATAAATATTAGTTTATAGTTTCTTGCTTCAACAAATACGTCAAAGTGAAAGTTTAGACTTTCTTGTCTAAATAGTTTAGCGATTCTTGTCCTTGTACAACTACAACTGTAAAAAGACATGAAAGTTTAAACTAAAATCACATGAACAATGATAAATAGCCATTACCA